>CALBMW010000465.1 GCA_937896275.1 uncultured Myxococcales bacterium | reverse complement strand
ACGGCTCCCAGTGTGACGGCTCCCAGTGTGACGGCTCCCAGTGTGACGGCTCCCAGTGTGACGGCTCCCACGGCGCCTGCCCTCAGTAGGACTGCTGCGAGTCGAAGCGGTACTGCTCTCGCCGCATCATCTTGCGGCGCTTCTTGTAATCCTCCGGATCCAGGTTCTTCGCGTCCTCGCGGTTGGCCTCCTCGAGCGACTTGAGCGACGGCGCGTTCCAGGTGCGGAAGTTCTCGTTGAGGAACGAGGCGTTGTCCTGGAGGATCTGGTGCGCCTCGGCGCGCCGGCCCTGGTCGTTGAGCAGCACCGCCATCCGGTTGCGGTCGGTGGCGACGAGCTGGACGGCCTTGACCATCACGTCGCGGTCTGCCCCGCGCTGCACCTCGCCGTGGTCGTCGGTGAAGCGCGCCGAGACCCTGCCGGTGACCTGCTCGGTGGTGCCGGTGGCCATGTTGCCGTAGGTCACCACCACCTCGGCCACGGGTGACGTGCCGCCCTTCTCGCCCGCGGGCACCTCGAGCTCGAGCATCACGAACTTCTCCCGTCGGGCGTAGAGCTGGTTGAGGCGCGCCGTCACCACCTGCCCCACGATGTCGGCCTCGCGGCCCAGCGCGCGCACCGGCCGCACGCCCGGAGCGCACTTCACCACCACGCCGACGTCCTGCGCCACCACGCTGAGCACGTCGCCGAACTCGAGCGTGAAGAAGCGCACCAGATCGGCGGGCTGCTCCACGAAGACGTGGTTGCCGTCCGAGGCCCCCGCGAGCTTCGTCATCAGGTCCTCGTTGTAGTCCAGGCCGAGGCCGATGGTGGTGACCGACATGCCCTCGCGACCCAGCGCCGCGCCCAGCGACTCCAGATCGCCGGGCGTGCTCGGCCCGACGTTGGCGAGGCCGTCGCTGAGCAGGATGACGCGGTTGACGCGCTCCTCGGCCAGGAACTTGCGCAGCTCGTCGGCGGCCTTGCTCACCCCCGCGAAGAGGGCCGTGTTGCCGGCCGCTCCGAGGCGCCGGATGCCCGCGTGGATGGCCGGCTTGTCGGTCGCCTTGGTGGCCGGCACCACCACCTGCACGGTGCTGTCGTAGGCGATGATCGACACGATGTCGTCGGGGCTCAGGCGGTCGACCGCCATCGCGGCGGCCTCCTTGGCCTTCATCAGCTTCTCGCCGGACATCGAGCCCGACTTGTCGAGCACGATCGCGATGTTGACCGGCGGGCGGGACTTGCTCTTCTCGAGGTCGAAGCCGGTCAGGCCCACCTTGAGGTAGACCAGGTTCTTCTGTCCGGCGAGCATCACCGGCTCGCCCAGCCGCACGTCGAGCCCCACCTTCTGCGCCGACGCGGCCCCGCCGCACGCGGTGAGCGCCGCCAGGGCCAGGAACGCGGTCGCCATCGAAGTTCGCATGAGAGATCACCTCCGTCTGGTTTGCAGGGACGAAGGTATCGACGCGCGCCGCAGCGTGGGTCAGCGCGCGTTGAGGCGATTGTAAAAAGGGTGTGAGCGGGCCCGACTCAGAGACCGCAGGCGCCTTCGCTGATGTCGAGCGTGAAGTCGCCGCTCCCCGCGCCGAAGGCGTCGACGATGACGAAGTACGCCTCGCCGGCCGTGACCGCGAGCGTGAGCGCCGACTGCAGGCCACCGGCCACCGGGTCGTCGTCGTTGCACGCCAGCTCGCTCGCCTGATCGTCGCAGGTGCCGCGGACGTAGAGCACCGTGTCGTAGGCGCTGCCGGCCAGGTTGAAGCACACGTCCCCCGTGACCGGCGCCACGAAGGCTGCGACGATCTCGGCGCCGCCCACGCCGCCGCAGCTCGCGCCCAGCACGGCGTCGGCCCCGGTCGTGGAGCCGTCGTAGCTGCCGAAGGCGTCGACGAGCAAGGGATCGTCGCAGGTGCCCGCCGGCTGCGCGACCTCGGCGCAGGCGCCGCCCTCGCAGGCCTGACCCCCGTCGCAGTCGTCGTCCACGGCGCAGCAGGCGCCGATCAGCACCTCCAGCGTGTAGGCCCCTGACTGTCCGCCGAAGCCGTCGACCGCGATGAAGTAGTCGGCGTTCGCCTCGACGTCGAGCGTCAGCGCCGACCGCGTACCCCCGACGAAGGCGCTGTCGTCGTTGCACGCGATCTCGGCGGCGTCGCCGCAGGCGGGCGAGCGCACGCTGAGGAGGGTGTCGAAGTCCGCGTCGACCACGCGCACGCAGACCGTGCCGGCGCCGTCGAAGGCCGTCGCGTACACGGTCTCGGGGCCCGTGGGGACGCCGGTGCAGGTCGGCTCGAGAAGGCTGTCGCCGCTCGTCTCGCCCTGGACCGGCCCGAAGTCGAGCACCGGCTCCGGCAGGTCGCAGGTGCCGGCCGCTGGCGCCTCGCCGCAGCCCGTGACATCGAGCAGCAGCTGGTAGGTGTTCGCCGCGCCCCGATAGCCATAGACGCGCACCGCCACGGGGCCGGCCACGTCGCCCTGCGTATAGCTCACCAGCTCGTCGTCGTCGCTGGAGTCGCCGATGCCCAGGCGCGCCGCGTCGGGGCCGTGCAGGGCCAGGTCCAGATCGCCATCGGCGTGGCTGAAGGCCAGGTAGGCGTCGAGCGTGCCGCCCGCGCAGACCTCGACCACGCGCCAGTCGTCGTCGCCGCTGCAGATGACGCCCGACTGCACGTCCGGTGAGCCCGGGCGCGCCGTGGCCTGGGTGTCGTCGTCCTCGGCCGCGTCGTCGAGACAGGCCGGCGCGGACACGCAGGCGCCCGCGTCGCAGATCTCACCGTCCGCGCACTCGGCGTCGGCCTGGCAGCCACAGCCCTCGACCTGGATGTCGATGTCGTAGGTGTTCTCCGCCATAAAGAAGCCGGTCACCCGGAGGGCCACCGGCAGCGCGACGCCCGCGAGCTCCGCCCGGACCGCCTCGTCGTCGTCCACCGAGTTGGAGAGCACCACGATGTCACCGTGGGCGTCGAAGATGGCGATATCGAGGTCGCCGGCCGCGTGGCTGAAGGCGATGCTGGCCGTCAGCGTGCCCTCGGGGCAGGCCGGCACCTCGAACCAGTCCGGGTCATCGGCGCAGATCGCCAACCCGGCGGCCGAGCCGCCGCCGTCGGCGATCGTCGCCGTCTGCTGGGTGTCGTTGTCCTCGAAGGCGTCGTCGATGCAGCCCTGGGGCACGCAGCCCTCGACCGTCAGCGAGGCGCTGTAGGCGTTGGCCGCGCCCTCATAGCCGAAGATGCGCGCGTGGTAGGTGCCGCCCGGCACGCCCTCGAGCGCGACGGTCTCGTGATCGATCGCCCCCCCGCCCGCGCCGACGCGCGCGCCGGCGGCGTCGAAGACCTCGACGTCGAGGTCGCCGTTCGCGAAGACATGATCCACGGCCAGCTCGAAGCTGCCGCCCGCGCACACCTGGAAGCTCAGCCAGTCGTCGTCGCCCCCGCAGATCTGCCGACCGCCGAGGGTCTGCCCGGCGGCGATCGGCCGCGCGGTGGCGGTGATGTCGTCCGGCTCGGCCGAGTCGTCCCGGCAGACCGGGCGCGCCACGCAGGCCCCGGCGGCGCAGATCTGGTCGGCGGCGCAGTCGGCGTCCACGTCGCACCCGCAGCCGGTGACGTCGACCTCCAGGTCGTAGCGGTTCTCGGCACCCCGATAGCCATAGACGCGCAGGTGCCAGGTGCCCGGCTGGGCCGCCTGGAAGGCGATCTCCTCGTCGTCGGTGGTCGACTCGGCCAGGCCGGCGCGGGTGCCGTCCGGCCGGATGAGCTGCAGGTCGAGGTCGCCGTCCGCCTGGGCGAAGCGGATGGCCGCCTGGATGCGGCCGCCGGCGCAGACGTCGAAGGCGTAGAAGTCCTCGTCGCCGCCGCAGATGGCCAGGCCGTCGATGTTGCCCGCGGGGGACGCCGTCTCGATCGTGTCGTTGTCCTCCAGCCCGTCGTCGAGGCAGACGCCCGGATCGCATCCGACGACGGCGACGTCCAGGTCGTAGCCGTTTGCGGCCCCGTTGAAGCCGAACACCCGCACGAAGAACCGGCCGTTGGCCGCCGATGCGTACTGCAGGGCCTCGTCGTCTGTGCCCGAGGTCGAGTCGGTGAGGACGTTTCCGGCCGCGTCGGTCAGCTGCATGTCGACGTCGCCCAGGGCGTGTGGGAACGACAGCGCGACGCCGAGCGTGCCGCCGGCGCAGACGTCCACGGCGTACCAGTCGTCGTCGCCGCCGCACACCTGCAGGCCGACGTAGCTGCCGGTCTCGACCGGCGTCGCCGCGTCCCGCGCGTCGTTCTGCTCCAGCCCGTCGTCCACGCAGGCGGGGCGCGGCACGCAGGCGCCGTCGGCACACAGCTGCCCGGCCGGACAGTCTCGGTCCACGGCGCAGCCGCAGCCGGTGAGCTGCACCGCCAGGGCATAGTCGTTCGCCGCGCCGTCGAAGCCGACCACGCCGATGAAGGCCGTCCCGGCGGTCAGGCCCTCCAGGCGCACGCGCTCGTTGTCGGTGATCGACTCGCTGACCGTGTCGGTCCCGTCGGGCCACAGGACCGCCAGGTCCAGGTCACCGGCCGCGTGCGAGAAGAGCAGGTCGACCGTGAGGACGCCGCCGTCACACACCTCGACGGCATAGGCGTCGAGGTCGTCCGCGCACACCGTGAGGCCGTCGTAGACGCCCGGCAGCAGGGCCGCCGCGCTGTCGACGTCGTCGTTCTCCTCGAACGCGTCGTCCACGCAAACCGGGCCCTCACAGCCCTGCAGGTCGAGCTCCAGGTCGTAGCCGTTGGTCGCGCCGGCGAAGCCGAAGACGCGCACGTAGACGGTGGCGGGCGCGGCGAGCGCGCCGGTCGACACCGTCTCGCTGTCGCCGGTCCCACCGCTGTGATCCAGCGCCGCGCCGCCGGCGTCGATTAGATCCAGATCCAGGTCGCCGTCGGCGTGCGTGAAGCGCGTGGTGGCGGTCAGCGTGCCGCCGGCGCACACGTCCACGGCGTAGAAGTCATCGTCGTCGGCGCAGATCTGGCGCCCCGCGCGCGTGCCGGGCAAGGCGTCGGTGGCGGCGTCGGCCGCGTCGTTGTCCTCGTCGACGTCGTCCACGCAGCCCGCCTCGACGCAAACGCCCTCGGCGCACACCTGCCCGCCGTTGCAGTCCCCGTCGGCCTCGCAGCCGCAGCCCTCGACCGCCAGGCGCAGGCCGTAGCGGCTCTGGAAGTCGCCGATGCCCAGCACGAGCACCCGGTAGAGGCCCTCCGTCGCGTCCTCGACCACCACCTGCTCGTCGTCGGTCACCGACGTGCCCTCGCCGGCCGTCTCGCCGTCCGGGTCGTAGACCGCGATGTCGATGTCGCCGTCCGCGTGGCTGAACGTGGCGCCCACGGTCAGGGTGCCGCCCGCGCAGACGCGCACGCTGTAGTAGTCCTCGTCGCCGGGGCAGATGACCCGATCCGCGATCTCGGAGGGCGTGCCGTAAGGTACGGCGTCGCCGATCGCGTCGTTGGGCTCGTCGTCGTCGTCGACGCAGATGTCGGCGCCGCAACCCTCGACGGCGTAGTCCAGCGTGTAGGTGTTGCGCACGTCGTCGTAGCCGTAGACGTCGACGAAGAGCACCTGATCCACGTCGGACGCCGCGCTGAGCTGCTCGTCGTCGGTGACCGAGTCGCTGAGGTCGAGCGCCATGCCGTCGACCGTGCCGATCGCCGCGTCCAGGTCGCCGTCGGCGTGCGTGAAGCGGACCGTGACGGTGACCGTGCCGCCGGCGCAGACCGGGATGGCGTACAGGTCCTCGTCGCCCGGGCAGGATACGAGGTCGCCCGTCTCGCCCGCCGCCACCGGCGCGGCGTCCTCGAAGGTGTCGTTCTCCTCGAGCAGGTCGTCGGCGCAGTCGCCGCCGGGGGCGCGCTCGCACGCGCCAGCGGTGCACACCTGGCCCAGGGCGCAGTCGCCGTCGTCCTGGCAGGCCGGCACCTGGCCGCAGCCCTCGATGCTGACCTCGAGCGCGTAGACGTTCTCGGCGTCCTGAAAGCCGAAGACGTGCAGGTACACCGTCTCGGCCGCGGTGGCCGGGAACTGCAGCCGCTCGTTGTCGGTGGGCGACGCCGCCGAGCGCACGATGTCGCCGTTGCCGTCGACCAGCTCGGCGTCAAGGTCGCCGTCGGCGTCGGTGAAGAGCACGTCGACCGTCAGACGCCCGCCCTCGCAGACCGAGATCGCGAACCAGTCCTCGTCGCCCGCGCAGACGCTCAGGTCGTCGGTGCGGCCGGCCGCCCGCGCCGACGCGTCGTCGGGCGCGTCGTTGGGCTC
>CALBMW010000464.1 GCA_937896275.1 uncultured Myxococcales bacterium | reverse complement strand
CCGCTGTCGACGCCGCCCCCCGCGCGCGCGTCGAGGCCGCCGGCCCCGCCGCCGCCGCCGCCGGGGTGACACCCCCAAAGCGCCAGGAGCACCCACACCATGCCCGCGCGGCCCACCATGCTCGCCTCCTCAGCCTCTCACCGGCGCCGCATGGTAGCCCAACGCGAGCAGCGCGCGCGTGCGCTCCGTTCACGGCCCGAGGGCGCCGCCGTGAACGTCGGTTCACGGTGACCGCGACCCCGCGTCCACGCAGGGCGGCCCCGTGGCGTGGCACGGCGGCTGCTCTGCGAGCCGGGCGCAACACCCTCTCGTCGGAGAAGACCATGCCCTCGCTCACCCGCCTCCTGGCCGCCGCTGCGCTGCTCTGCCTGACCACCCCCGCCCTCGCCGAAGACGAGACCTGCGCCGAGCCCACGCTCACACAGATCCTGCCCGCGCCCGACGCCAAGGACGTGCCCACCAACGCCCGCGTGCTGCTCGAGTTGACCGGCGCGCCCGCCTGCCTGCCCGACGCCCTCGACGTGCGCCTGCGGGTCGGCGCTGAGCCGGTGCCCTTCACGGCGCGCTCGTGGGAGACGCCCACCGGCCGCATGTACGCCGTCGAGCCCATCCGTCGCCTGGCCGGCGACGCCGAGCACGTCGTGGAGGTGACGGGGCTGGCCGCCGACGGGCGCGGCACCTTCGCGCGCTTCGGCACCAACGGCGCGTGGCTGCGGCCCAGCCGCGAGCAGCCGCGCCTGCGAGTCCTCGACGCGCGCCGCGAGGGCGGGCGCTACACCTTCGAGGTCGAGGTCGGCCCCAGCAGCGAGGTCGGCGCCTACGACTTGATCCACTTGGCCCTCGAGTCTCGCGTCGGGGGTGAGGTGGGCGAGACGGAGTCCGACTTCGCCGTCGCCGTGCGGCCCGATCCCGACGGGTGGTCGACGGTGGTGAGCTTCACGACCGAGGGGCCCGGCGCCGACACGGCCTGCGTCGTCGCGCGCCAGCAAGACGTGGCGGGTCAGTGGAGCCCGTCGGCCCGCGACTGCGCGCCGGTCGCCGCCAAGGCGCAGGACGAGGGCGCGGGCGGGTGCGTCGCGGTGCCCGGGGCGACGCCGGTCTCGCCCGCGACCTTGCTGCCGCTGCTGCTGCCGGTGTTCCTGTCGATGCGGCGCCGCCGGGCGCGTTGACCGCGATTGCGCGACGGTCCGCCAGCCTTCCGAGGGGCGCGGTGCTAACCTGACGCGGTCTTGCGGAGGGGGGCATCGTGGATCAACCGAGCGTTCGGCTGGCGGTCATCGGCGCGCCGCGCGTAGAGGGCCCGGCGAGTGAGGGGCTGGCGCTGCTGCGACGGGCGGCGACCCGGCCCGCCGTCGCCGCGGCCGAGGTGGTCGTCGTGCCGGGCGATCTGAGCGCCCAGGGCGCCGGTGCCCAACTCCAGGCGGCCGCACGGGCGCTCCGTCCCCTCCGGGCGCGGCTGGTGGCGCTGCCGGGGCGCGCCGACGTCCCGAGCCTGCAGCCGGGCGACGCGACGGCCTGGGCCCGCGACTTCGGCGGCGACCTCGCCTGGCCGCGCCGCGTCGAACTGGCCGACGGCGCGGCCGTGCTCTTCGCGATCGACACCGCGCGCCTCGACGGTGGCCACGACGCGGTCGGCCCCAAGCAGCTGGCGGCCCTCGAGCACCTCCTGGCCGATCTGGATCCGGGCGTGCGGCGCGTCGTCGCCCTGCATCACCCCCCCACCCAGCCGCCCTGGCTGCGGATGCCCGGCCGCGAGCCCGCGCCGACGCTGGCCGACGTGGCCGATCTGGCCGATCTGCTCCGCGCGCACAGCGTCGACCTCGTGCTGCACGGCCGCGCCCCGCACCTGACGCGGGCGAAGCTGGGGACGGTCGTCGTGCTGGGCGCGCCCCCCCTGGGCGGCGACGCCGTGACCGGGCAGCGCTTCGTCCTCGACGTGGCGCTGGGCCTCACCGACGGCGCGGTCACGGTGGCCCGCACCCAGGTCGCCGCGCCCGCCGACCGCGCCGATCTGCAGGCGGTCTTCGCACAGACCGAGGCCATCGAGGCCTGGGTCCGGCTGGCCGAGCGCGCCTACGAGGCCGAGGACACCTTCGCCGCCTTCGCCGCCGCCTTCGCCGAGCGCGACGCCCGCCTGACGCGGATCGACGCGGCG
>CALBMW010000463.1 GCA_937896275.1 uncultured Myxococcales bacterium | reverse complement strand
GCCGTCCGCCGGGCGCTCGCCGTCCGCCGGGCGCTCGCCGCGGGGCCCGCGTCCCTCGGGCGAGGCCTCGTCGCCGGCCGCGTCGTCTTGGGCGTCCATCCCCTGGGCCTGCATCGCCTCGGCCTCGGCCTGGGCCTCGAGGTCCGCCAGCGCGGCCGAGAAGTCATCGGTCGCCGCGCCGTTGTCCTGCTCGCAGGCGAGGGTGGAGAGGCTCAGGGCGAAGGCGGCCGTCAACAGACGAGTGTTGCGGAACATATTGATTTCCTTTCGGTTTGCGGTGTCTCACCGCGTTTCGGGGACACTCGTTCCCTGTGCAGCGGTCGTGCCAACGCGCTCTTCGGCCACGGGCGGTCCCGATCGCTCCGTCAGCGTCAAGCTGGCCTGACAGGGCCGCCTGACAGTGACCTGTTGGCCCGACAGGTCGGTCGACGCCCGGGCTGACAGGCCGTCTGGACTGGGCTAGCGTGGCCCCTCACCACGGCGCGGAGGAGGCGACGAGCATGGCGACGGTGACCGGCCTTGGCGGCATCTTCATGCGCGCACGGGACCCCGAGGCGCTGCGCGCCTGGTACGCCGAGCACCTCGGCCTGCGCGCCGGCCCCGACGGAGAGGTCGTCTTCGGTTGGCGCGCGGCTGACGCCCCCGACGATCGGGGCGCCACCATCTGGAGCGTCTTCAAGCAGGAGACGACCTACTTCGCGCCCAGCGCGTCCACCTTCATGGTCAACTACCGGGTCGATGATCTCGAGGGCCTGCTGGCCGCCCTGCGCGCGGCGGGGGTGACCGAGGTGGGGACGGCCGAGTCCTTCGAGTACGGGCGCTTCGGCTGGGTCCTCGATCCCGAGGGCAACAAGATCGAGCTGTGGGAGCCTCCGGCGGGCTCGGCCTCGCCCTTCGCGCACAGCGTGCCGGCGGCCCCGATCGCCGACCAACGCTTCCTGGGCGCGCGGCCGACGCTGGGCGTCGCCGACGTGGAGCGCAGCGTCGCCTTCTACGCCACGCACCTGGGCTTCGAGGCGGTGGCCCGCATGGCCGGCCCCCCGGCCTTCGCACTGCTGCAGCGCCACGCGGCATCCATCGCGCTCGTCGCGACCTTCGAACCCTTGCCGCTGCCCTGGGCTGCCGTCTACCTGGAGGTGACCGACGTACGCCCGCTGCACCGGGCCTGCAAGGGCGCGGGCGTGAGCCTCGCGCACCCGCTCACGCCGCAGCCCTGGGGCATGCTCGACTTCGTGCTGAGTGATCCCGACGGCCACAAGATCGCCGTGGGCCAGCGCGTGGGAGGCCCCTGATCTGCCCGCAACGAGGTGCCCGAAGAGGTGCCTGCCCAAAGAGGTGCCCAAAGAGGTGCCTGGCACTTCTGCCCAAAGAGGTGCCCAAAGAGGTGCCTGGCACTTCTGCCCTGCCGCACTTCTGCCCTGCCCAAAGAGGTGCCTGGCACTTCTGCCCTGGCACTTCTGCCCTGCCCAAAGAGGTGCCTGGCACTTCTGCCCTGCCCAAAGAGGTGCCTGGCACTTCTGCCGCAGCACTTCTGCCCGCGGACGCCCTGCTCAGCCTCGTCGGCGCGCCAGCCAGTCGCGCACCGCGTCGCCCGTGGCGAAGGGCCAGGGCCGCAGCCTCTCGACCGGGATGGACTTGAAGGCGGCCAGCTCGTCGCCCAGGCGAACCTCGCCCTCGGCGCGCACGTGCCAGGCCATGATGATCTGGTTGGCCTGGTGGAAGGGGTACACGCCCACGAAGTCACCCAGCGTGGCGACGAGCCCCAGCTCCTCGGCGACCTCGCGCAGCACCCCCTCCTCGGGCGACTCGCCCCGCTCGAGGAAGCCGGTCACCAGGCCGAACCACGTCTCGGGCCAGCCCTTGCTGCGCACCAGCACCACGCCGTCGGGGCGCTCGACGATGGCCGCCACCACCGGCACTGGGTTGTCCCAGTACACGAAGCCGCAGCCCAAGGCCGGGCAGGCCAGGCGGGGGCGGGCAGCGTCGTCCCCAGCGATCTCGCGGGGCGCCAACGGCGTCGCGCAGCGCGGGCAGAAACGAAAGGGGGGATCGCTCATGCCGGGTAGCTTTACACCGGCCACCGCTCGCCCGCACGCCTCTTCAGGTCCGCCCAGGGCCGCAAGGAAGTGCCCAGAGAAGTGCCAGGCACTTCTGCCCAGGCACTTCTGCCCAGAGAAGTGCCAGGCACTTCTGCCGCAGGCAGGATCAGCACGACCGGGGTGAACTCGCCCCGCGGGGCGGGCGCCCGGGGCCGCAAAGAGGTGCCCGGCACTTCCGCAGCACTTCCGCAAACACCTCCAAAGAAGTGCCCGACACTTCGATTTTGCACTTCGATTTGCACTTCGATCGGGCAGCCCCCAAATCGCTGACGCGACGGGTTGACGTGCCGATCCACGGGCGCCGCTTTCGCGAGGCGGGTGCGCTGCCCCGCGCGCCGGTGATACTCTGCGCCACGAATCGCAGGGGAACGGAACGTGCGACGCACCGCATGGCTCTTGGGCGGCCTGGCCGCTTTGACCATCCTCGCGTCCGGGCCTGAGGGCGCGCGCGCCTCGGGCCTGGACGGACCCACCATCGGGAGCGTCCTGTCGGGTCCGGCCATCCGTGACCCCGCCGCGCTCTACTGGAACCCCGCCCAACTCGGCTTCTTCGACCGCGCCGACCTGATGGTGGGCGCGGCCTTCGTCGCCGGCCGCGTGGGCTACACGCGTGAGCGGCGCGCCGCCTATCAGCACGAGGACGGCTTCGAGTTCGCCGAGCCCGTCCGCGATCTGGATCCGAGCAAGACCGGGACCGCCGACGAAGCCTCCGCCGTGCCGATCGCCGGCTCGGCCGACGCTTTCTTCGTCTGGCCGGTGATCCCGCGGCGCGCCAGCGTCGGCGTGGGCTTGTACGTGCCCTATGCGGCGCCCCTGAAGTTCCCCGCGGACGGCGCCCAGCGCTTCGCCCTCCAGGAGGTCTTCCTCTCGGTCACCCGCATCGCGGCGGGCGTCGGCGTGCGCGTGCACGACGCGGTGAGCATCGGGGGCAGCGTCTCCTACGAGCTGGGCGTGGCGTCCATCAAGCGCGTCCAGGACTTCGCCGCGGTCGACGACTTCGGCGACGCCCTCGGCCGACCGCCCATCGACCAGCCCAACGACTTCGGCCTCGACGCGCCGCCCTCGGTGCGCGAGCTGCAGGTGCTGGCGCGCCCTTTCAGCCTCACCGACGCCACCTCCCACGGCGTGACCTTCAACGTGGGGGTGGCCATCGAGCCGACCCGCCACACGAGCGTCGGCCTCACCTACGATCACGGCAGCGAGGCCGACTTCCGCGGCGACTTCGCCCTCGATTTGAGCGACGACTTCTTCACCCGCGATCTGGCCCAGAATGGGCTGCACTACGCGCCGCTGGTCCAGGGCGATGGTCGACTCCGCATCAACCTGCCGCGGCGAGTGAACGCCGGCGTCCTGCACGCCCTCAGCGATCGGTGGACGCTGGGCCTGGACGTGGCCTGGGTGCAGTGGTCGTCGCTCGACGCCTTCCGCATCACGCTCGAGTCACCGGATCTGGCGCAGCCGGAGCTGGGCCTCCCGTCGACCAGCGACGTGGCCCTGCCCCGCAATTGGCAGGACGCGGTGCACGCGCAGGTGCACGTGCGCGATCAGGTGCGGCCATCGCTGTGGTGGGGCGCGGGCCTTGGCTACCAGTCGCCGGCCAGCCCGGACCAGACGATCGACGCCGCCTCGCCCGACGGGCACCGCCTGGTCTTCACCGGGGCGCTCGGCTGGGACGCCACCGACAGCGTCAGCGTGTTGGGCGACGCGCGGCTGCAGGTGCTGCTGCCGCGCAGCGTCGAGGACTCGGACTACGACCTGGGCAACGGGACCTACAATCTGTTCATCGCCCTGGTCGGTGCGCACCTGCGCCTGCGCTTCGGCGGGGGAGACGAAGAGTGAGTCGAATGACAGGTTCCATCGCCGCCTGCCTGGGGGGTCACGCCCGTTTCGCCTCGACGCTCGCGACGGCGCTCGCCGGGACGCTCCTTCTGGGCGCCGCCGGCTGCGCGGACAACTACAGCACGCCCGCCGGTTCGGCGAAGGACGCGTCCGTGGGCGCTGGGACGGCCGACATGCACGTGGCACCGCCGGTCGCCGACGCGGGCGACGGCTGGACGGGCGAGAGCGCCCTGGTGCTGCGCATCGACGACGAGCCGCCGCCGCCGCTGCCGCTCGACATGAGCCGGGCCGAGGTCGGCGAGCTGCTCGGCGCGGTGGCCGATGACGTCGTGCTCCTGGAGCTCGACAGCGGGCCCTTGCTGCGCAACACGCTCGACCAGGTGAAGGCCGCGTGCGGCGACGGTTGGCGCCTGGACGATCCCGATCCGCATGCAGACTGCGATCTGACACCCCTCGGGCGTTCGTTCGTGGGGCGCGGCGGCGCCGGCGACTGGCGCTCGAGCCCCGAGTACGCGCTGGTGCGGCTGTTGACCATGACCCCCTCCAACGCTCGCGTGGAGGGCACGAGCATCGAGTTCCTGCAGGCCGTGTCCGACCTGGCCGGCATCGGCGGCGGCTTCGCCCAGATCCTGAGCGACACGCTCGAGATCGGCCGCACCGAGGAGTTCCTGACGACCGAGGCCGTCGTCGCCTCGATGCAGGAGAACGTGCTGGCCACGCACCCCGCCCTGGGCGGTCGGGACTTCATCCCGGTGACGCTGCGCGACGCGCTGACCGACATGCGAACGCTCGGCGAGCGGCTGGGCCCCCGCGATGGTCATCCGGGCGTCGTCGCGCGCGGCTTTCAGACCATCGGTCCCGTCTTTGGCCCCGACTTCCGCATGCAGGTGATCGCGGACAGCAACATCAGGGTGCTCGAAGGGATCGACCTGTCGGCGACGCCGGCCGCGGGCGGCACGGGCGGGAAGGACTACGTGTCCGTCATCGCCGACGTCACCGGGCCCAGCTTCGACGATCCCCTGGAGTTCGATTTCTCCGATCCCGCGCGCTTCTCGGTGAGCGGGCTGGTGGACAACCCGACCATCGACCTGCGCTTCACCATCCCCGAGACCGATCGCTTCATCGACGCCTGCACCAACGATCACGGCGTGGGCAACTGTGAGCTCAACGGCCCGGGGACGCCCGAGGGCGGGCAGAGCGTCTGGCTGCTGCAACCCTGGAACCTGGAGTACATCATCGCCTGGGCCGGCCTCGCCAAGTACGGTGAGCTGGTGAGCGAGCACTGCTACGTGTCTTGCCACATCGCCGAGGTGGCCATCGGACAGAACGGAACGCCGCCCGGGTGGGCGCACTTCGGGGTGGCGCTCGACCTGGGGCCGAAGGATCAGTACGTCTGGGAGTTGATCAACGAGGTCGCGCAGGTGGGCCTGCACGACAGCGACTTCGCCGACTTCGAAGAGGGTCAG
>CALBMW010000462.1 GCA_937896275.1 uncultured Myxococcales bacterium | reverse complement strand
AGGGGGACGCGGGGCCGCGCCGGGCGTCCGTGGCATCGGGTGCGCGCGCAGCCACGGGGGCCGGCTGGGGGCGCGGTCGTTCGGCAGGGGCGTCCGGGCCCCCGGCCAGCAGCGGGTCTTCGAGGTCTACGCGCGCCCAGGACTCGATGACGGTCGCCGCGGTCGCGGCGTCGCTCACCGGCCGCGTCTCGGTTCGGCCCGCCCCATCCTGCACGACCACCTCGATGCCGGAGGGCCCGACCCGCACGCGCGCGCTCACCGCCGGACAGCTCGGCTTGGGTGACGCGAGCACGCCGCGCAGCGCCAGCAACTCACGCACCTCCACACTGACGGGCGCGTCGCCCTCTACGCGCGCCGCCGGGACGCATTGCGCCCAGGCTCCCGGCCACGCCCCCAACGCGAGGGTGGCGAGCGCGGCCGCTTGGGCGCGACCCGGCCGGGGGAGCCGAGCGTTCAGTCCTCGTCCCCGTCCTGGCCACTGGCCGCGGGACCACCGTCGCACTCGGCGCCGGTGGTCGGGTCGACGCCATCCTCGCACTCGAGGTCGTCTCCCTCGTCGGCCCCGGAGGCGTCTGCGCCTCGCGAGACGCGGGCGGTCGAGAAGCGGTAGCGGTGCGCCGCGGGGTCGCCGATGCGTCGCACGGCGCCCAGGTCGAAGCGGCCGGCGCCGGTCACGTCGAAGCGCCGGTCCAGCGAGCCCGCCTTGCGGGGAAAGACCAGGCTGGCTGAGCCGCCGCGGTAGACGATCTCGATGGCGTAGGCGACGCCCACCGGCACCGGCAGCGCGAAGCCGCCGTCTTGCCCGACCGGCGCCTCGGCCACGAGCGCGTCGCCCCGGATGGCCCGCACGGCGGTGACGGGCCCGCCGAAGCTGCCCCGGTCGATCCGGCCGGTGATCATGAGGGTCGCGCGACCGACCGCCGGGCTCTCGGGCGTCGAGCCCTGCCCGCAGGCGGTCAACGTGGCGACCAGCATCGCCGCGGGCAGGTGAAAGTGCAGGGTTCGCATCGTTCGGACTCCTTGGGACCACGGCATCGGGCCGCGGGCTCCGGCACTCTCGCCAGGGGCTTCAGCAGGTGGCTGCCGAGCGCGACTTCCTTCGCCGGCGTGGCCGTTCATCTCAGACGCGGATGGTCGCGTCGACGCGTGTGCCCGTGTCGACGACCACCGCGTCCCCGTCGAGGACCAACGCGTAGGCCGGCAGCGGCGTCGTGGCCGGCCCCGACAATGGCGCGCCGTCGACGACCCGGAACACCGAGCCGTGACACGGGCACAGGATGCCGCCGCCGGCGTGCGCCGCCTGCGCGCGCTGCGTCGCGCCGCAAGCGGGCGGGGTCAGCGAGAGTCGGCTGCAGGCGTCGTCGTCGCAGAGTGAGACGATGCAGCACGCGTGCGTGCAAATCCCTGACAAGGCGTGCAGGCCCGACGCGTCGCGCGCGACGATCACCGCCGTGTCGTCGTCGACGTTGAGCAAGACGGCCTCGCCGACCTCGAGCCGCGCCGCGCCGGGCACGCGAACCTGCAGCGCCTCGGTCAGGCAGTATTGCTCCTGCGTGCCGTCGGAGGGGCGCGCGCAGGGTGCCCCCCCGTCCCCTGCGCCCTCGGTGCCGCCCCCGGGGCCACTGGCGCCGCCGTCGAGGCAGGCGGTGAGGCCCGCCGCGGCGCCGGCCAGGAGCAGCTCACGCCGGGTCACGCTCACGGCGTGCACTTGCCGCTGGCGAGGTCGCAGATGAGCGGTGGGGTGCAGTGTTCGTCCGTCGTGCAGGGAAACGCGCAGGCGTGATCACTCGGACCGAAGCCCGAGGGCGGCGTCGTGGGGAACAGCTGACAGACGTAGCCGGCGTCGGCCCGACAGTCGGCGTCGTCCTGGCAACTGGCGAAGCAGCCGGGCGTCTCGAAGGGGAACGAGACGCAGGTGGCGCCCGGAGGGCACACCTGCACGTCGTCGCAGGGCTCGAGCACGCAATAGCCCCCAGGGAAGCCATCGCCGACCTCGTTGTTGCATGCGCCGCGCTCGTAGGTGCCGCAGTCGGTGGTGGTCGTGCAGGGGGCGCCGATGTGGGTGACGGCAGGGGCGGGGGCGCAGCGTCCCCCGGCGTTGGCGGCGTCGCAGACCAGCCCGCCGTCGCAGTCGCCGTCCGTCGCGCAGGCCGAGCCCAGCCCCGTCGCGGGCGCGTCGCCGTCGGGCGGGCAGTCGAAGAGCAACTCCAGGATGTCGACCTCCAGCAGCCCCGCGTCCGACTCCACCTGCGCCGTGTCCACGTCCATCGCCTCGGCCGCGGTCGCGAGCCGCGCCAGTGTGTCGTCCATGTCGCCGGAGACGGACGCGGTGCCGGCCACCCGGTGGCAGGTTGGCACCTTGGCCTCCGCGGTGGGCTTCAGGGCCGCCCAGTCGGCGTTCAGCGACGCCAGGTCGTCAGCGTAGGCTGCCCAATCGCCGAACCACGCGTCGATCCCGATGCGGAGGAAGACTGCGTCCATGCGCACCACCTCGATGGGCGTCTCCGGCCTGAAGTAGGCGAAGAGCGGGGCCATCTGCAGGTGGATGTCGTTGGCGGCGTAGGCGGCGCCGCGCTGGTCCTGGGCGGCGATCGTGTCCTGCAGCGTCGCGATCGCGCCGTCCACGGTGGTGACGGTGTCTGCCGGGAGGTCGGGACACCGATCCTTCGCCCGGCCCCACACCTGGGTGAGCAACGACAAGACGCCGGTCGCCCGGGTGAAGTCGGCCTCGCGGTCGGGGTAGGGGCCGAAGGCCGAGTAGGAGACGCCCTCGGCGTCACGTTCGACGTCGCGCATGTCCGCCAGCACTGTGCCCGCGCGGGGACAAACCGCTGCCGCGCTGGCGTCCGTCGCGGACGGGCCAGCGTCTCCGCGGGCAGCGTCGGTCCCGCTCGAGGTGCAGGCCGCGCACGCCATGACCGCGACCAGGGTGAGGAAGGGGAAGGTCTTCATGAAGGCTCCATTCGGTCGGTCAGGGCTCTCGAGCGTCGTCGCAGAAGGCAGCCGAGAAGGCGCCGGTGACGGTGCCGCCCGGAAACGTCAAGTCGAAGGTCCCCGCGGCGGTGGCGCCCTCGACGACCTCGGTGAGGCGCACCTCGCCGCTGGTGGCGCGCACCTCCGAAGGCGTCGCCCGGGTGGCGCTCACGGTGTAGTTGACGTCGGCTTGGCCTGCCGAGGGCCGGACCGTGATCGGGTAGGTGCCCGGCGCCTTGCCGATCACCTTCATCTCCAGCACCTGGGTGCCGTCGCCGATGTGGAAGTCCCACCCGGTGTCGCCGAGCAGGGCGCACGGGACCGGCTCGTCGAAGACGTAGATGACCAGGGTGCGGTCTGCGTCGTCGGGGCGCCCGGCGAGGTAGCTCGCCGCGACGGTCTCGAAGGGGCGCCCCGACAGGGTGCCCGCGATGGTCCCGCTGCCGCCGGGGACGCCCGCATCGGCGCCCGTGGACCCGTCGTCGCAGCCCGCGAGGCCGAGCAACGCCAGCAGCGCCACACATCGTCCGACCCCGACCGCTCTGAGGTTCATCTCGCGCTCCGACTGACTTTGCCCGCCGCCCGAAGGCGTCGTTCTCACTGGGTTGCCGCGGTCGCGGAGGCCTTCGGCGGATTTTGGAGATTTGCCGCTCCGCGCCGATCCGGCGCAGGGCTCGCGACGAGCAGACGGGGCCAGAAGACGTCAGGAGGACGGGTCGCGACCACGGCGTCCCCGTCGTCCCGGCCGGTGCTACTCGGCGTCCTGCATGAAGAACCGGATCTTGAAGGCCCGAATGCGCACCGGCACGGGCTGCCCGGCGCGCTCGCCCGGCGTGAAGCGGCAGGCCTTCACCGCCTTGATGGCCGCCGCGTTCAGGCCATGGTCGAGGCCTTGGACGACCTCGATGTCGCGCGCCCGACCGTCCTCGCCGACCACCAGGTTGAGGACCACCGAGCCCTCCACGCCGGCGGCGCGCGCCTCCTCGGTGTAGCGGCCCGTGCAGCGACCCTTCGGGAGCGGCATCTTCGTCACCTGATACGCGGCCACCGGCGGCCCGGCGAGGGGCTTGGCCTTGCCCGGCGTCGCGCGCGGGCCGGCGGGTCCCTGCAATGTGTTGCCCACGGGCACGGCCGGGCCGGAGCCTGCCTGTGACGTTGACTCCATCGTCAGGCCGAAGACCGGCGTCGACGTGGTGTCGTCGCCCGTCGTCACGCGCTCCGAGGCGGCGCCTGCCGTCGTGTTCTGCGTGCGGGCGCTGGTGGGGCGGCGCGCCGGACGCCGCGCTGGCCGTCGTGGGGGCGGCTGGGGCTCAAGCGCCGCGATGGGCGGGGGCGCGGGCTCTGGCGGCGGCATCTCGAGCGGCTCGGGGGGCGGCGGCGTGGGCTCGGGGGGCGGTGGCTCGGGCTCGGGCTTCGGCGTTCGGACCAGCCGCACCGTCACCGCCGATGGGCGCGGCGGCGGGGCCTTGTCCGGCAGACGCGCCATCCCGCCGGCCAGCAGAAGGTGGACGAGCAGCGACAGCGCAACGCCCGCCAGCAGTCGCCGCGCGTACACGTCAGCCCCCGTCGTCCGGCGGCGTCAGCCCCGCGGGGTCGATCTGGATGGCGAAGGACGCCACGCCCAGCGCCTTGACCGTGTCGAGCACCCACACCACCCGGCCGTGCGAGACGCTCTTGTCGCCGGCGATGAGCGCCTGCGTCTTGGGATCCTTCGCCACCGCCTCCGCCACCGCCGCGCGCAGGGCGCCGGGCGTGATCGGGTGGCCGTTCAAGAACAACTCGCCCGCGGGCGTCAGCGTGATGCTCAGCGTGGTCGGCAACGGCGTCGCGCCCTGGCTGGCCTTGGGCAGGTCGACCTCGATCGCCTGCTTCGCGATCAGGCTCGCGGTCAGCATGAAGACGATCAGCAGCACCAGCGTGATGTCGACAAGGGGCGTCACGTTGATGCCGGTGATCATGCCGCGCTTGCGCGCCCCGCCCGCCATCAGCCGGCCCCCTCGGCGCCGCGCCCGGGGCGCTCCGCCTTCACGAAGGCGAGGATCTGGTGGCCCACAGCGCCGGCCGAGGCCTCGGCCGACTCGACCCGCCTCGTCAGCAGGTTGAACATCGCGACCGCCGGCAGCGCGACCATCAGGCCCACGCCGGTGGCCACCAGCGCCTCGGCGATGCCCGCCATGACCGCCTGAGAGCCCAGCGCGATGTCGGCGGCCAGATCGTGGAAGGCGCGGACGATGCCCAGGACGGTGCCGAACAGCCCGATGAAGGGCGCGTTGTTGCCCAGCGTGCCGAGGAACGCGAGGCCCCGCTCGTAGCGCAGTCGCTCCGTCTCGAGGATGGCCGCGACGTGCTCCTCCATCGCGGCGGCCCCGTCACCGATGTGCGCGAGGCACGCGCGCGCCACCGCGGCCTCCATCGAGCGCGCCCCGTCCAAC
>CALBMW010000461.1 GCA_937896275.1 uncultured Myxococcales bacterium | reverse complement strand
GCCGCAGCCGCCGAGGCGCGCGGCGACTCCGAACGCGTCGCCGAGCTCCTGGCCGAGTTGCTCGCGCTCGTGCCGGCCGCCGACCGGCCCCCGCTGCTCGCCCGCCGGGCCCAGGCGCTCGAGGACAATGACGATCTGGGCCGCGCCCTCGAGGCGTGGCGCGCGGTGCACGAGGCCGATCCCGACGCCCTCGACCCCGTGCGGGCGCTGCGGCGCGTGGCCCTGGCGCGGGGCGACTTCTGGACCGCGGCGCGCGCGTTGGTGGACGAGCGCGCCTTGACCACCGATCTCGACGACGCCCTGGCCATCGATCGGCTGCTGGGCCGCGTCAGCGACCGCGAGCTCGGCGATCAGCTGGGCGCCGTCGCTGCCTGGGAGCGCGTCAGGAGCCGCATCCCCGATGATGTCGAGGCGCTCCAGGCGCTCAAGGCCCTCTACGCTGATCTGGGGCGGGCGGACGCGCTGGTGGGCGTGCTGCGCGATCTGCTGGCGGGCGCGCCCGACGACGCGGCGCGGGCGGCCCAGCTCATCGACGCCGGGCGGCTGCTCGAGGAGCAACGCGGCGATCACCGTGAGGCCTTCGAGTGCTGGTGGCGAGCTTGGCTGCTGACCGAAGGCGACGCGCCCGAGTTGCTGGCGGCGATGCGGCGCCTGGCCGAGCGCGGCCAGCTGTGGGACCGCTACCTCGAGGCGCTGGCCGACGCCGAGCGCCGCGCGGCCGGTCGCGAGCGACGGGCGGCCCTGCTGGTGGAGCAGGCCGAGATCGCGATCGATCGGCTGCAGGATCCGGCACGTGCCCTCGATTGGGCGCGCGCCGCGCTGCGCCTCGTGCCTTCGCCGGGGCCCGCGCTGGCGCTCGTCGAGCGCGTGGCGCCGGCGCTTCAGGCCTGGACGATCCTGGTCGACGCCTGGCGCGCTGCGGCGGCGGCGGAGGCCGATCCCGAACAGCGCGCGGCGCTGCTGCTGCGCGCCGCGCAGACGGTCGAAGCCCACGTCGACGACGTCGAGGGCGCCTTCCAGCTCTTCGCCGAGGCCGGTCTGGCGGGCGCCGCGGCCGCCGAGGAGGCCCTGGTGAGGCTGGCCAGCACGCACGATCGCTGGGATCTGCTGGTCGAGGTCTATACGCGTCGGTGGCGCGGCCTGGGCACGGTCAAGGCTCAGCTCGCGGTCCTGCATGCCCTCGCGCGCCTGCTCGAGAAGCACGGCGACGACTGGGAGCGCGCCTTCGAGCAGTACATCATCGCGCTCCAGCTCGATCCGCGGGACGAGCCCACCCGCGCCGAGGTCTTCCGGCTCGCCGCGGAGCACGAGGCGTGGGGCGTCGTCGAGCGCGTCTTCGAGCTCAAGGCGCGCGAGGCCGACGAGCCTGGGAAGGCCATCGCGCTGCTCCACGAGTTGGCGACGCTGCAGGCCGAGCGCCTCGGCGCGCCCGACAAGGCCTTTGGCACGCTGCGACGCGCGTTCGCCCTCGAGAGCTGGAACGAGAAGACCCACTCCGCCCTTCGCACGGTGGCCGAGCGCATCGGCGCGTGGCGCGATCTGGCGCGCTTCTTCGAAGAGGAGGCCGGCTGGGCCGCCGAGCCCCACGCACGCTTGCGCCTGTACCGCGAGGCGGCGGATCTGATGCGCACGCACGACGAGGGCGCCGAAGCGGCCCGCATCCTGCGAAAGGTGGCCGAGCTGGCCCCGGGCGACGCGGCCGTCGTGGACGAGCGGCTGGGCCTGCTGCGGACGAGCGGGAACGCGGCGGCGCTGGCCGAGGCCTTGGAGCGCGCGGCGCGCGAGGCGGACGCTGAGCGCTCGGCGGCGTGGCTGGCGGAGTTGGCGGATCTCTACGAGGGCCCCCTGGCCGATTCGGCGGCCGCGGCCCGCGCGCTCGACCGGCTGCTGGTGCTCCGATCCGGGGACGACAGCCTCTTCGATCGGCTGGCCGATGCGCTGGAGGCGAGCGGCGACCACCGCGCGCTCGAGGCCCGTCTGGCTCGCCGCGCGACCTACCACGAGGCCGCGATCCGGAGCGCGCGGGGGCGCGCCGATGGCTCCGCGGCCGCCGACATCGCCGAGCGGTTGCACGGCATCCTGGGCCGCCGCGCCCAGGTCCTTCGCGACGCGCTCGACCGGCCCGTCGATGCCTTCCGAGTGCTGACGCGGCTCGCCGCGGACGTACCCGAAGACCTGGAGTTGCTCTTCCGCCTGGCAGGCGCGGCCTCCGGCGCCGAGGGCTGGGACGAGCTGCTGACCTGTGCGGAGCGTTCGGCGCAGGTCGCCGATCCCGACCACCTGCCGGACGTGCTGCTGCTGGTGGGGCGGACGGCGCGTGACCGCTTCCGCAACCTGAAGAAGGCCCTCAGCGCGCTCGGCCGCGCCCACGAGCTGCGGCCCAACGACCTGGATCTCGCCCGCGAGGTCGCCGATCTGCTCGACCGGCGGCAGCGCCACGGTGATCTGCTGGCGCTCTACGAGCGCGTCGGGCCGGCGGTCGTCGCGCGGATGGGTGAGGAGCCGGACGCGCCCGCCGTCCGTGCTCGTTGGGCCGTCGCGATGGCCGATCTGCTGTCCGAACGCCTCTACCGTCACCCCGAGGCGGTGGCCGTGCTGCGGCGCGTGCTCGACGCCGACGTGGATCCGCACCCGATCGTCCTGCGGCGCCTCCGCGCGCTCGCCGTCAAGGCCCACGATCCCGCGTCTCTGCATCGCGCGGCGGTGGCCTTGGCCGATCGCACGCTCGGCGCCCCGCGGCGCGAGATCTGGGAGCAGGCCGCGCGGGATCTGCACGCGCTGAGCGACGACGACCGGGCCATCGACCTGTGGCGCCGGGTCTTGGCCGAGGCGCCCGATCACGCGGAGGCCGGCGCGGCGCTGGCCGCCTTCGCCGAGAAGCGCCAGGACTGGGATCTGGTCGTCGAGCAGCACGAAGCGCTCGTGGCGGCGGCGCGGGGCTCGGCGGAGCGCGCGGCCTGCCTGGCCACGCTCGCTCGCCTGCATCAGGTGCGTCGCCACGATGCGGCCGCGGCGGACGCCACCTGGCAGCGCGTGCTGGCCCTCGATCCCGAGCACCTCGACGCGATCGAGGCGCGCCTTCAGCTGGCCCAGGCTCGAGGCGACGCCGCCGCCATCGACCTGCTGATCGTCCGCCTCGGCGATCGCCTCGACGCCCTGCGTGACGAGCGCGTGCTGGCTCGGCTGTCGCCTTTCGTGGCCGGCCTGCAGTTGGAGCGCGCGCGCGCTGCCCTCGCGGCCGGAGACGAGGACGCCGCCCTGGCCGCCCTCGAGGACGGTCACCGCCGCGCGCCGACGCGGCACGACGTGGGGCAGGCCCTCGCCGATCTGCTCTACGGGCGCGGCGATCTTCGGGCCGCCGCCCGCCACTATGCCGAGCTGCCCTTCCCGCTACCCCCCGAGGGTGCGGACCCGGGCTCGTTCAAGGCGACCGAGCACCTGCGTCGCGGGCGCGCCTTCCGCGCGGCGGGAGACGACGCCGCCGCCATGCGCCACTTCGAGGCGGCCGCCCAGCACGAAGATCGTCGGATCGACGCCCTCGAGGCCCTGGCGAACATGCAGGAGAGCGCCGGCCGCTGGGAGGCCGCCGTTCGCCTTCGCGACAAGCTGGCGCGGGCGCTCACCGATCCCGCCCGTCAGGCGGCGGCCTGGGTGGCGGCGGGGTTCATCGCCGAGGCTCGCCTCGAGAAGCCCTCGCGGGCCCTCCAGATGTACGATCGAGCCCTCGAGAGCGGCCTGAGCGACCCGGTCCTGCTGCGGCGGGTGCTCGACACCTATGCCGCCCACGGGCGCACGGTCACGGCCTTGGCGCTCATGGACAGCCTGATCGCCGAGGAGACGGATCCCAACCAGCAGGCCGAGATCTGGACGCGGCGCGGCGACGTGCTCGCGGGGGCAGGGCGGGGGAGCGAGGCCGTCGCCGCCTACCGGACCGCGCTCGATCGCTCGCCGCTGCTCGGCGCGGCGGCGCGTGGCCTGTTCGCCGTGTTGGCGACGGTCGATCCCGCGGAGCAGGAGGCCGCCGTCGCCCAGGTGCAGGCCGGTCTGCGCGGGTCGAGTGGACCCCATCGCATCCCGCTCATCGAGGCGCTCGGCGCCTGGCTGATGCGCCACGCCGCCCCGGCCGCGGCGCTGGCCGCCTATGAACAACTGCACGCGCTCGACCCCGAGCACCTGGGGGCCCGCGCCGCCCTCGCCGCGCTCTATGGCCGGTTGGCCGAGCACGGGGCCGAGGCCGCCGACGCGGGCGCGATCGAGCGCGCGCTGATGCACCGGTCGGCCTACCTGGCCGAGTGCCCGGGCGAGCCCGCGGCGCTCCGCGATCTCGTGGCGCTGCTCGGCGCTGCGGGGCGCCCCGCGTGGGCCCACGCGCCGCTCTCGCTCCTGGCTTGGCTCGGCGAGGCGACCGACGAGGAGCGCGCGCGCGCCACCGAGCTCGGCGACGTGTACGCCGGCCGCCCGCCCACGCACGCCCCCTTCGAGGTGCGCGAGCGTCTAATCGCCGACGACGCTGGGCGCTCACCGGCGGGGCACCTGCTCGAGTCCCTGCACCCCTGGCTGGTCATGGCCCTGGATGCGCGCTATCGCACCGCGCGCGAGGCCGGCGCCGAGCCGGCGGACGTGCTGCACCCGCCCGTGGCGGAGTTGGCCGATCAGCTGGTGCGGTCGCTCGAGCTGCCGCCCCGCCGCCTCTGGCTCACGACGTCGGAGGACCGCGTCATCGGCCTGGCGAGGCTGCACCCCATCGAGTTGGTGGCCGGCGGGGCCCTGACCCACGGCGAGGACGTGCACCCGCGGCGCTTCCTGCTCGGCCGCGCCCTCGAACTCACGCGGGGCGCCGCGGTTCACGCGGCCTTGCTGCCAATCGACGAGTCGCGGGCGCTGTTCGCGGCGGCGATGGCGCTGGCCGAACCCGACGCCGGCGCCGACTACGCGGTCGCTACCGGGGCCGATCCCGACCGCATCCACGACTGGGCCGAGCTGCTGGTCGAGCGCCTCGGCGGCGAACAGATCGACGACCTCGGTCGCCTCGCCCGCCCCGTGCTGGGCGCCGGTCCGCAGGCCTTCGACGACTGGGCGCGCCGCGTGCGCTTCGGCGCCAACCGCACCGGCTACGTGCTCTCCGGTCACCTCGGGACGGCCTTGGCGCTGCTGGCCGCGGAGCAACAGCCGATCCGCGCCGGGCGACCGCTGGGCGCGCGCGGCTTCGCCGATCTGGTGCAGCAGGACGCCGCGGTGGGGGACCTGTACCGCTTCGCGATGGGTCCGCGCATGCGGGAGGTGCTGGTCGCGTTGGAGGAGGCGTGAGGGCTCTGCGACCCCCACGGCGCAGCCGAAAGCTGGCCGCTGAAAGCCGACCGCTGAGAGCCGACCGCTGACCTTCACATGCCCGAGACGATGCGCCACTGACCGTCTTCCCGCAGGAAGCTGAGACGGTTCTTGTCGGCGGCGGTGGCCCACTTGTCCTGCTCGCCGAGCGTGAGCAGGTACTGGCTGCGGTAAGCGTAATCGACCGTCGCCCGCTCGCCGAGCACCTCGATGGCCTGGAGTTCGATCTCGTACTTGACCGCCTTCACCATGTTCTGGACATCGATGAAGACCTGCTCGAGCCCACGGTAGTCGTAGTCGTCGCTGGGATCGGTCGTCGTGCTGCCGTTCTCGTAATAGCGGCGGCTCGCGAGGGCCCGCAGCGCGTCGGTGTCACGCTGCTCGACGGCCACCCGGTAGCGCTCGACGAGGTCGGCCAACTCCTGCCGCTCCGTCGTGTATTCGATGTCTGTCCCCCGCACGTAGCGGTCCCCGCAGCCGACCACCCCCAGGAGCGTCAGCCCCAACACCAGCGCGCGCGCGATCATGTGCCACTCCTCGTTGACTGGCCGGGCAACTCGACCTGCCGAGACCGCTATTCCAGCGGTCGTGCATCTTTGGGGGGCGGCGCGGTGATGTCAACCTCGCAGGCCCGCGGCGCGTGCGCCTCGAAGAAGCGTGCGCGTCGCGCCCAGCGCCGCAGGTCGTGGCGCTCCGCCGCGGTCAACTCGAGGTCGTCGCGGTTCGCCACGGCCTCGTATCGCGCGGCCGCCTCGGCGCGACAGCCGCCCCGCAGCAGCGCCTCGGCGAGCAGCCGCGCGGCCTCGAGCCGCAACGAGGGATCGGTCAGCGTGGCCTCCAACCCGGTGAGGCCGGCCACCCCCTCGGCCACCTGATCGCGCCCGAGCGCGCGTCGCGCCACCAGGTAGCGCGCGAGCGGCCAGTCGGAGGCCCCCCCGATGGTCTCGAAGAGCTGGGTGGCCCACGCGTCGTCGGCGCCCGGCGGCGCCCGCAACAGCGCCCGCACCGCGCGCCCCGCCTCCCCGTGCGCCAGGCTGTCGGCCTTCACGAACAGCCGCCGCAGATCGCCGCGCTCGAAGGCCTCACCCAAGAGCGCCCGATAGCCCGCGACCGCCCCATCTGCGTCCCCCGCGAGCGCCGCCAGATCGGCCTGCCACTCGCGCGCCGCGAAGCGACCCGCAGCGCCGGCCCGCGCGTCTGCCGCGATCGCCGCGGCCTCGGCCCCCGCCGCGTCCACGCGCTGCATCGTGAAGAGGACGTGCACGCGCGCCAGCCGCGCCGACACGTCGCCCACCACGTGGCCGGTCATGCGATCGGCGGCGGCCAGCGATCCCACCAGGTCCCCCCGCGCCAGCGCGCGGCCCAGGCCCTGCCGCAGCGCCGCCATCTCGCGCGCGCACACCTTGGCGAAGATCGCAGGCCGGTCGAAGCGCGCCTCGGCGTCGTGCAGCGCCCCCGGTGGCAGCGGCAAGGCGTCGACGTAGGCACCCCAGGCCGCCTCGAGCGTCGCGGCGTCGCGCCCACCCAGGTCGAAGCGCCCCGCGCGGTACGCCGCCGCGAGCGCCTCGGCCCCCTCGGTCTCGCGGTAGTAGCGGGTGAACGAGCCCATCAGCGTGTAGGCCAACCGGTTGAACTTCGTATAGAAGCCGACCGGCGCGAGCACCTCGGCGAGCGGGGGCGCCTTGCCGATGCGCCGCAGCGCCGCGCTCCACCGGTGCGCGTCCAGCCGCCCCCGCTCCCACGTCGCGGCCTCGGCCAGCCCCTCGATCAGCGGCATGTGGGGCAAGATCCCGTGAAACAGGCTCAGGTGGTGCGGCGCGTCGCTGATCTCGGCCGAGAAGACGTGTGCCAGCTCGTGCACGGTCACCGGATCGCCGACGTGCGGGTCGTTGAGGTGAGCCGTCCACTGCCAGGGCTTGGCGACGTTGGTGCGGCGCGCCCCCATCAGCCGCTTCTTCACCGCGTGGCTCGGGTAGGCATAGATCTGCGGTGGCCGGGAGGTGCCGAAGCCGAAGAAGCTCTCGAGCTCGGCGTAGGCGAACTCGGCGTCCCACAAGATGTCGTCGGCCCGCGCGCGGGGCCAGCCCGCGGGGTAGTAGAGCACGACGTGCGGGCCGCGCGCCGTGCCGCCGAGCCGCCCTTGGATGTGCGCGGCGT
>CALBMW010000460.1 GCA_937896275.1 uncultured Myxococcales bacterium | reverse complement strand
GGATCGAGGGGCAGGCCACCTGCCCGGCGGCGCCCGCCCGGCTGGCGCTCGGCTGGGCCCCCGGCGCGACCGGAGACCTGGGCCTGGGCCTGCTGCTGCGGGTGACGGGCGCCGACGGCCTCACGCAGCTCGCCGTCCTGGGCGGCGACGGCGGGATCGTGACGCTCACGCTCCGCGCGCCGGGCCCGCTCGAGACCGGCGCCCGGTTCGCCCGGCTGGGCGTCGAGCACATCCTCACCGGCTGGGATCACCTCGCCTTCCTGCTGGCCCTGCTGATCGCCTGCGCCACCTGGCGCCGCGTGCTGGTGGTGGTCACCGGCTTCACGGTCGCGCACAGCGTCACGCTCGGCCTCGGCGCCACGGGGATCGTGGGCCTGGCCCCGGACCTCGTCGAGCCGATCATCGCCGGCTCGATCGCCGTGGCCGCGGCCGTCAGCCTGCGCACCGAGCTGAGGCCGGCGGCCGAGCGGCGGCAGGACGCGTGGCGACCGCTGGCCATCGCCCTGGGCTTTGGGTTGGTGCATGGCCTGGGCTTCGCGGGGCTGCTGGCCGAAGAGCTGCCCGCGGCCGGCGATCGCGTCGTCCCGCTGGTCGCCTTCAACGCGGGCGTGGAGCTGGGCCAGCTGGCCTGCGTGGCGCTCATCTTCCCGGCGCTGCGGCTCATCGCGCGGCGCCCGGCTCGGGCTCGCAGAGTCTTCGTCGTGCTGCTCGCGGGCCTGGTCCTGCTGGGGGTGGGGGTCTGCGTCGATCGCCTGGTCGACGCCGCCGCGGCCGTGCCGCCTGCGGACCGGGCGCCGACCTCTCGGTGGCCCGACCGCGCGTCGGTGGCAGGGCCCCCGCGTCAGGCGGCGGCCCGCTCCGGCTGCGCGGCGGCCCGTCCGCGGCGCCCCACTTCATAGGTCTCGCGGAACGCCGCCTTCACGTCGCCCTCGGCGTCGAGCAGCCACGGCATGGCCTGGCGCGCGGGCACCACGAGGCGGCCCACCGGCACATGGGTGCGGAAGACGTGATCCCACAGCGATGTGGTGACCCCGTGGTTCATCTGGGGGGCCTTGAAGTGGTGGTAGAGGTGGTGGCGGCAGGCCCATCGCCCGTAGGCGGTGCGTGGGGCGTGGGTGTGGATGCGGCGGTGCAGCACCTCGTAGGCGCCGTAGACCAGCCCAAAGCCGGCCGCGAAGGTCAGGCCGGCCGCGCCGACCGCGAACCAGCCGCCGAGGGCGAGTGGCGGCACTACCACCGCCGCGACCCGCAGCTTCTCGGAGGTGGGCGCGAACCACAGGATGTCGGCGTGGTGTTGCAGGTGCAGCCGCGAGAAGCGGGTGCGCCCCTTGAGACCGTGCCCGTTGAAGCGGTGCAGCAGGTACTCGGCGAGTGTCCAGGCAAAGCCGCCCAACAGGGCCGCGAGAAGGTGGGCGATCACGGGTACCTCCTTGCCATCTCCAATGGCCTCCATAGAATGCGAGTAAACGCTCGCGTTCTCAACTCGCATCGGAGACCATGACCCGCCAACCCCGAAAGCGCCCACGCCAGGCCCGCTCCCGCGCCACCGTCGAGACCCTGCTCGAGGCGACGACTCGCGTTTTGGTGGATCACGGGTTCGAGAAGACCACGACCAACCGGGTCGCCGAGGTCGCCGGGGTCAGCGTGGGCTCGCTCTACCAGTATTTTCCGAACAAGGAGGCGCTGATCGGCGCCCTCGTCGAGGTGCACTTCACGCGCATGCGCGCCCTCTTCGCGAGCACCCTCGCCGCCGTCGCCGACGGACCGCTGCCCCTCGCCGCCCGGGCCCTCATCGAGGCGGTCATGGCCGGCCACCGCGAGCACCCCGATCTGCACCGCGTGGTGCTCGAACAGCTGCCTCGCCTGGGCATCCAGGCCGAGCGCGACGGCTTCGACGCCTTCGCCGTCCCCCTCATCGCGAGCTATATCGAGCGCCGGCGCGCCGATCTGCGCCCGGCCGACGCCCACCTCGCCGCCTGGGTCCTGATGCGCACCCTGCAGCCCCTCGTGCACGCCGCCGTCCTGCGGGGGCCCGAGTTCTTCGCCGATCCGGCCTTCATCGACGAGGCCACCGCCCTGGTGGTGGGCTACCTGGCGCCGGTCGGCGAGATCTGATGGGAGGCGGGCTGCCCTCGACGCCATGACCATGCCATGACCGAGGCATGAGCTCCGCGTGACGCGCTGGCCGGAGCGGCTCCCCAGAATGCGGGTCGAACGACCCACACCTGGAGGCCACCATGTTCGCCCGAATCGTCCTGTCCCTCACCTGTCTCCTGAGCCTGCCCGCCCTCGCCGCCGAGCCGCTCGAACCCCCCACCCTGATGAAGCGGGTCGGCCCCTCGGTGGCGCGCGTGGCCTGCCGCGGACAGACCGGCGTCGGCGTGGTCTACCGCGACCGCCGTCACGTGCTCACCGCCTACGGGCTGGTGTGGTCGGGGCGCGCCGTGCGCGTCACCTTCCCGGACGGCACGGTCATCGACGGCGAGACCGTGGTGGCCGACAGCGAGAGCGACGTCGCGGTGGTGCGCCTGGAGAGCGACGCGCCCGCCGAGCCGATCGCGCTCGCCACCGAGCGGCCCGCGCTCGGCGCCCTGGTCAGCGTCATCGGCCGCAGTCACGACGGGTTGCCTGCGAGCGGCGGCGGCACCCCCACCTTGCTGCGCGGCCGCATCGCCGCCATCGGAGACGATTACCTGCGCGTGGACGCCCACGTCGGCGAGGGCGACCTCGGCGCGCCGGTCCTCGACGCGGAGGGCCGGCTGATCGGCGTCGCCCTCGGCCAGGGGGACGGCGTCGCGCCGATGATCCCCGCCGACAAGGTGGCCGCCGTCCCGGTCGACGACGATCCCATCTTCGGCGAGTGGTACGTCGCCCCGTCCTCGGGCCTGATGCTGGGCGTCTCGAGTGACCGCACGTTGACCAAGGGCCTCTACACGGGCTTCCGCCTCGTCGGCGGCGACGCCCTGCAGCTCGATCTGGGCGTGTCGATCCTCTTCGACGACGACATCCCGCAGGACGACGAGACGCTGATCGAGCGCGACCGCGTCGGTTTCACCGCCGACGCCCTCGCCGGCTACCGGTTCTCGCTGCTGCCACCGGAGTTGGGGCCCATGCACCTCACGCTCTCGGGCGGCGTCAGCTTCCAGCAGTTCGGCGGCGCGCTGCGAACCCTCGGCGCGGACGGTCGCGTGACGAAGATCGAGATCGACGAGACCTTCGTGCGCCCCACGGTCGGCGTCGGCCTGCTGTTGCTGGGGGTGATCGAGTTGAAATACCTGTGGGACATCAACACCGACGACCTCGGCGCCTCCGGCCACCGCATCGGCATCGGCGTGTCGTTCTGATCCGCTCCGGTGCACCGCCGTTTGGGTCGAGGGGGTCAAGACCAGCGATTTCCACCATGGCCGGGTCCGCAGGCCAGACGCCCAGCACCGCCGCGCTCGGTCCGCAGGTCGTGGGAGAGCGATTAAGCAGGCTTAAGGCGAGGCGCGCCGCCGCGCGCGGTATCGGGGGAGCGCACAGCCCGCTTCGCGAGGTCACCCATGCGCCGCCCTCTCCGCCCCGCCCTCATCGCCCTGCTGCTGGCAGGGTGCGTCGTCGAGACCCCGAGACACGATCCTGACCCGGCCTCCGCGCGCGACGCGCCACCGAGCGAACCCATCGCCGCGCGGGGCGCCGCTCCTGCCGCCATCGCCACGCCGGGTGCGGCTGCTCCATCGCCCGTTGACGCTGCGATGCGGCCACACTGTGGCGTGACGCCGGTGCCCGCACCTCACGCCGCGGTCGCGAGCTGGATCGGCGAGCACCTCGTCGTCGACCAGCCCGGCACCGTCCTGATCGCCCGCCTGGACGGTGACCGGATGCGCCTGCTGGGCGCGTGGGGCGACTCCATCGGCGGCCAGCCCTCGCAGCGCGCGCGTCTGTGGGTCAGCGGCACCGTCGCGCTGCGCGCCACCACCGCCGGGATGGCCGACCGCCTCGAGCTCCTCGACGTGTCGGACCCCGAGGCCCCGGTCCTGCTCGCCGCTGAGCCCCACCTTGGCCTCGACGTGGCCGATCCGGTCATCGTCGCCGACGACGACGGCTTTGCCTTCTGTCAGGATGCGGGCCAGCTCCGCGTCCGACCGGCCCCGGTCGGCGGCCACCTGGTCATCGATCACGTGGAGGGCTGGGCCTGCCGCCCCGCGGACGCCTCCCGCGCCGCCGGCGGCCACCTGCTGACCTGGCACCTCATCAGCGGCCCCTACTCGGGCCCCTCCTTCGCCGTCCACCGCCTCGACGACGACGTGCCGAGCGCGCTGGTCGACCTGTCCTTCAACCCCAGCGGCGTCCACGCCTATGGCGACATCCGCGCGGCGGCGGTGAGCGATCGCCGCGCCTACATCGACGTCGCCAGCCGTCGCTACGGCTGGATCCTCGACCTCGACCCCGACGTCCGCGCCCGCGTCCACAGCCCCACGATGCCCACGACCGGCGCCGAGCGCCTCTTGGGCGTGGCCGGCGCGCACGCGCTCTTCCTCGAGGGCGACCGGGTCTGGGCGATGGACATCGAGGATCCCGAGGCGCCGCGGCGACTCACGCCGGACTGGGCGGCCGACGAGGCGACCACGGTGCTGGCCGCCGAGGACGATCGCTTCGTGCTGCGACGGGGCGACGGCGCGATCGCCGTTCATCGGGTCGGTGAAGCCGAGCCCTTCGGCTGGGTACGGGACACCTGCCGGCCCTGATCAGGGGACCTCGACGCCCGCGCCCACCACGGTCAGCGTCGACAGCTCCACCGTGACAGCCGCCGCCGCCCGGGCCGTCGCGTCGATCAGCTCCCAGCCCTCGGGCCCGATCCGCCACACCTTCACGCCCGCGAGATCGACCCCGTAGCCCGCGACCCGCCCCGCGTCGAAGGGCAAGGTCACGCGCGCCGATCGCGCCAGGTCGAGGTGAGGCACCAGATCGAAGGTCGGCCCCACCGCGGCGCCATGCGGCGGCAGCGGGTTGGACGTCGCCGCGGCCGTCACCCGCAGCGTGACGGGCTCGCTCAGCGCGCCCGCCGGGACGTGCAGCCTGAAGCCCGAGAAGGCGCTCCCAGGCGCCCCGCTCAGCTCCCCGCCCTCGGCGCCCAGCGTCGCCTCGATCGCGTCCGTCTCGCCGCCGTCAGCGCCGTCTTCAGCGCCGTCGTCACAGGCTAGAGCCCCCAGCGCCAGACCGGCACCGAGCAGCGACATCGTGAGCATGGTGAGGCATCGCATGCCGGCAAGATGGCACAGGCGGCCCGTCCGCCGCACGTCGCCCCGCGGGGGGCGCCTCACTGCGGGGCGCCTCACTGCGGGGCGCCTCACTGCGGGGCGCCTCACCGCGGGGGGCGCCTCACTGCGGGGGGCGCCTCACTGCGGGGGGCCTCACCGCGGGGGGCGCCTCACTCCGCGTCCTCGAGCGGCACCTCCGGATCGAGCAGGTAGCCGTCCTCGCGGCTCAGGATCACGTCGCGCAGCCCGAGCTTCCGCAGCGTCGCGATGGCCACGTACACCCGGTTGGCCGCGGCCTGCGGCTGCACCCGCTCCCCGGGCCAGCCCGCCGCCAGCAGCGCCTCGAGATCCATCGGCTGCCCGGGGGCGGTCCGTCGCCGCAGCACGAGCCCGTCGAGCACGCGGCGCAGGGTCGGCCGCCGCTCGAGATCGATCGCGGGCCCGTCGGGCGGCACCGCCCCATGCGCGCTCAGCCGCAGGGGCGCCACGCTCGGCCCACCCAGATCGGCGTCCAGCGCGGCCGCCAGCCGTCGGCGCGCGAAGCGCAGGTCATCGCTCGGCGATCCCACCGTCGCCAGGCAGGTCCGCGCGCCCTCCGCGTCCCCCCGGCGCAGCGCCCCATGCCCACGGTGCACCGCCACCACCGCGGCCAACGCCGAATCCGCGCCCTGCGCCGCCCCATCGAGCGCCGCCTCGGCCGCGCCGAGATCCCCCCCGCCCTCGAGATCGAGGACCGCGCGGTGCGCGGCGAAGAGCGCGGCGAAGCGCCCCTCGACCCCCGCCACCGCCCCGTCGTAGGCCGCCCGCGCCGCCTCCCCCCGCCCCAGCGCGTGCAGCGCCACGCCGTGGTAGCCACGAAACACCGCCTCCATCCGGCGGTCACCCACGCGCCCCATGGCAGCCACTGCCTCACGGCGCAGCGCCTCCGCCTCCTCGGCCCGGCCCTCGTCGAGCGCCACCGCCCCCAGGTTGCCGCGCACCACGCCAGCCACCCTCGCGTCGCCCAGCGCGTCCAGCAACGCCTCGGCCCGCCCGTAGCGCGCGCGCGCCTCGGCCGGCCGGCCCTGCTCGAGGTGCAGATCGCCCAGGTTGCTCACGAGGATGGCCTCGGCCCGCGCGTCACCCACCCGCCGAAGCACGCGCAGCGCCTGCTCGTACAAGATCTGTGCGTCGTCGGCCGCCCCGCGCTCGTGCGCCAAGATGGCTTGGCTGCCCACGACCCGCGCCTCGAGCGCCCCGCGCAGGGTCGCCTGGCGCGCCGGCACGTCTCGCCGATCGGCGCCCAGGCTCTCCAGATCGAGCCGCTCCAGCAGCGCTCGTGGGCCCACCAGCGCGGCGCGCGCGGCGGCGAACTCGAGCGCCAGCGGCAGCCCGTCGAGCCGCGCCACCAGCGCCCGCGCGTCGTCGTCGACCTCGAACTCGGGCCACACGGCCCGTGCGCGCTCGGCGAAGAGCGCCAGCGCCTCGGGCAGAGGCCCCAGCGGGTGGACCCCCTCGGCCGCGAGCCGCAGCCTCACGCGGCTCGCGACCAGCACCCTCAGCCCCGGCGCCGCCGCGAGCCACGCCGCCAGCACGGGCGCCGCCTCCACCACCGCCTCGAAGGGATCGAGCAGCAGCAGCAGATCACCGCGCCCGGCCAGCGCGTCGCCCACCCACGTCGCCGCGTCGCCGTGCGGGGCCAGCCCAACCGCCAGGGCCTCCGCGACCGAGGCCACCAGCTCGTCCTCCCCCGTCGCCGCGCCGAGGTCCACCGCCACCACGGGCCAGCGACACGCCCGCGCCGCGGCCCGCGCCACGCGCGTCTTGCCCATGCCGACCGGCCCGGTGATCGTGATGAGCCGCCGCCCCATGGCCAGATCGGCGGCGACGCGATCCAACTCGATCGCGCGCCCGATGAGCGGGTTGGGTTCAGCGGGGAGCACGGCGCGGACCTTAGCATCCCCGCCCCTGGACCACGCCAGCGCGGCGTTCGGGAGGCTGTCAGGGCGTCGGCACGGCCCCGGCCCACAGCGTGCCGTCCGCGAGCGCGGCCATCCGCAGGCCGTCGTCGGCGACCGACAGCTCGACCTCCTGCCCGCTCACGACCGCGGCCACCGCGCCGGTCGCGGGATCCAGCACATCCACGCTGAGCGTCTGCCCATCGCGCCGGGTGAGCAGCAGCCGCTCGCCGGCGGCCTGCACCTGCAGCCAGCTCTCGTCGCCCAGCGCCGCGCGCAGCGTGCCATCGGGGGCCAGCAGCATCAGG
>CALBMW010000459.1 GCA_937896275.1 uncultured Myxococcales bacterium | reverse complement strand
GGGCTCGCCGCCCACGCCGGGCGTCCCCCCGGGACCAGGCTGGCCGCCCATGACGACGTTGCCGCCGACGCCGGGGTTCCCTCCTGCCCCGATCTGCGCGTCGCGACCGCTGTCCGGGGTGCCGCCCCCGCCACCGCCGTCGTCACAAGCGAAAGCGCCCACCACGAGGGTGAGCGCGACGAGTCCCCGGACGCGTGTACGCATGGTCGCCCCAAACTTCGTTCCAACAGGTCCCGGGGATTCTCGGGGCCCTTCGCGCGTGAGTCAAACCGCCGCCCGAGGCGGGGGCCCGACACCCTGTGCGCGTTCGAGCCCCGACCCCTCCGCGCCCTCGGGAGGCGCTGCATGCATCACTAAGATTCATGTTGCATATATCCATCATGCATATATATATTGAGCATCGAACCTGATGGAGACTCCGCGGTGAGCCCGGCAGACGACGAGAGAGCCTTCCTGGCCACCTACGACCCAACGGCCTTCGAGCGCCCCTCGGTGTCGGTCGACGTGGTCATCCTCACCGCGGACGACGACGCGCTGCACGCCCTGTTGGTTCGGCGCGACGCGCTCCCCCAACGCGGCCGTTGGGCGCTGCCGGGCGGCTTCGTGCGTGCGAGTGAGTCCCTCGAAGAGGCGGCGCTGCGGGTGCTGAACGACAAGGGCGGGCTGCGAGACGTCTACCTCGAGCAGCTCTACACCTTCGGTCGACCGGACCGCGATCCGCGCATGCGTGTCCTCTCGGTGGCCTACGTCGCGCTGGTGGCGCACGCGAGGCTGCCGCCGCTGGCCGAGGGCCGCGCGCTGTGCACGTTGCACGTGCCGTGGTCGGGCGAGGCGGGCGGACCGGTGATGGTGCTGGGCGAGGGCGGGCGTCCCTTGCCGCTCGCCTTCGACCATGGCGAGATGCTGGCGATGGCCGTCAAGCGGCTGCGGGGGAAGCTCGACTACACGCCGATCGGCTACCAGTTGCTGCCGCCGCACTTCTCGCTGCGCGACCTGCAGACGGTCCACGAGACCATCCTGGGCCGCGCGCTGAACAAGGATTCGTTCCGGCGCCGCATGCTCGCGTCCGGAGAACTCGAGGCAACCGGGGAGCGGGAGCAGGCCGTGGGTCACCGTCCGGCCGAGCTGTACCGATTCGTCCACCGTTCGGCCCTCTGAGCGGACTGCTTCAGCGGGTCATTCACGTTTGTCACATGGCCGGGGGTCAGACCCCATCACTTGTCACTTGGTCGCGTTCACTCATGGTCGGGGGTCAGACCCCACCACTTGTCACTTGGTCGGCCCTGCGATGTCGCACCGGAGCGGCGCCGACCCCAGATCGCAGAGGAGGCTCCCGATGGCCGAGATCCGAAACATGATGGGGCTGCGCCACCTGCGCGCCGAGCCGAGCGCCCACGTGCTGCGCTTCAAGCGTGGGCGGCTCGTCGGTAGCGGGCGCGGGCTGGCGTTCTGGTTTCTCCCGATGAGCGCGAGCGTGGCCGAAGTCCCGATGGACGACCGCTCGTTGCACTTTCTCTTTCATGCGCGCACGCAGGACTTCCAGGACCTGACCGTGCAGGGCGTGGCGGCGTGGCGAGTGATGGATCCGGAGCGGCTGGGCGCGCGCCTCGACTTCAGCATCGACCTCGCGCGCGGCGCGTGGCGGAAGCAGCCGCTCGAGCAGGTCGACGGCCTCCTGACCGGCATGGCGCAGCAAATGGCGGTGAAGCACGTGGCCGGGATGACGGTGCGAGCGTTGCTGGCGGAGGGCGTCGATCTGATCCAGCAGCGCATCAGCGACGGCCTCGTGGGCAACGCGGCGCTGGCTGAGATGGGGGTTGGCGTGGTGGACGTGCGCGTGGCCGACGTGGCGCCGACGCCGGACCTCGAGAAGGCGCTGCAGACGCCCACGCGCGAGCGCATCCAGCAGGAGGCGGATCAGGCGACGTTCGAGCGCCGCGCGATGGCCGTCGAGAAGGAGCGCGCCATCGCCGAGAACGAGCTGCAGAACCGCATAGAGCTGGCGCGACGCGAGGAGCAGCTCATCGAACAGAAGGGCGCCAACGACCGGCGCGGGGCGACCGAGGCGGCCGAGGCGGCGCGTATCACCGTCGCGGGCAAGGCGGCGCGCACGCGGGTCGAGGCCGAGGCCGAGGCCGCGCGCATCGCGATGGTCGAGACGGCCTTGGTCGACGCCGAGCGGGCCCGAATGGCAATCTACGAGGGCCTGCCGCCCAACGTGATGATGGGCTTGGCCGCGCGCGAGTTGGCCGGAAAGCTTCAGAAGATCGAGCACTTGAACGTGGGAACCGAGATGTTCGGCCCGCTGCTGCAGGGCTTGCTCGAGGCGGGAACACGGCGGCTCGACGTCAAATAGGGGGTCACCGATGAGCGCGACGATCCCGCGGGTCGTGGTGGTGACCCGGGCCACCGACTACGCGCGGCTGCTCGAGACGCACGGCACACGGCAGCAGGCACGCTTCTTCCTCGAGACGAGGGGGCGGTCCATCGAGGAGGTCGAGAGCTGGCACCACCGGTTCGAGCGGGCGCTGCACGAGGTGACGAACGCCATCCCGCTGGCGTGGCGCCGCAGCCGCGTCGACCGGGGCGACCTGGACCGCTTCCTCTTCGAGCCCGACGACGCCGTGGTCGTGGTGGGCCAGGACGGTCTGGTGGCGAACGTGGCGAAGTATCTGGACGGACAGCCTGTGGTGGGCATCAACCCCATGCCCGGCTTCTTCGACGGCGTGTTGGTGCCGCACTCTCCCGCCGAGGCGAGGGGGCTCGTGCCTGCCGCGATGCATCGCGAGGCGCACGTAGAGGCCCGAACGATGGTGCAAGTGGACCTCGACGACGGCCAGCAGTTGGTCGCGCTCAACGAGCTCTACCTGGGCCATCGGACGCACCAGTCGTCGCGCTACCGTCTGCGGGTCGGAGACCGGGAGGAGCGCCACTCGTCCTCGGGGCTGATCGTGGCCACCGGCACCGGCGCCACGGGTTGGGCCCGCAGCATCTGCCGCCCCTTGGCGGAGCCGCCGCCCGTACCCCAGCCGACGGACCCCTGGCTTACGTTCCTGGTGCGTGAGGCCTTCCCCAGCAAGGCGACGGGCACAGAGTTGACCAGTGGGCAGATCATGGCGGGCTGCCCATTGCTGGTGGTCAGCGAGTTGAACGAGGGCGGCGTAGTCTTCGGCGACGGGATCGAGGAGGACCGGCTGGACTTCGGGTGGGGGCGCTCCGCGACGATCCGAGTGGCCGATCGGCGGCTGGCGCTGGTGAAGGGATAGGCCCCACGTGCTCCTGGTCCTGAGTCGACGGGTCGCGGCCGATCGATGGGTCGCGACCGACCGCTGGAGAGGTGGCGACGATCGACAGGCCTCGGCTGATTGACACGTCGCGACCGGCTGATCGACACGTCGCGACCGGCTGGTCGACACGTCGCGACCAGCCGGCTGATCGACACGTCGCGACCGCGACCGGCTGATCGACACGTCGCGACCGACCGGCTGATCGACACGTCGCGACCGCGACCGACCGGCAGATCGACACGTCGCGACCACCTGTTCCCGGAACAGGTCGCGACCGCTGAACAGGTCGCGACCACCTGTTCCCGGAACCGGAACAGGTCGCGACCACCTGTTCCCGCGACCGCTGAACAGGTCGCGACCACCTGTTCCCGGCACAGGTCGCGACCACCTGTTCCCGGTTCCCGGAACAAGTCGCGACCACGACCGCTGGACCGATCGGCAGGTTCACGGCGAATCAGTGCGATGAGTCCGCGCCACGTGCCCGCACAGGTCGAGCGCAGTCCCGCGCCACTCGTCCACGCGAGCACCCTCGCACGGAGGAGGGTGTATCGCACCGTGTACACGGCGTTCGTCAACAGCTACCGGACCGCAGTTGCGCTGCTCCGCGATGGCTTGGCAGCGTGCGGGTTTCCGCCGGGTGGCGTCGTGCCGACCCGATACCGACAACTCCAGGCGGAGCCTGCGTCGCAGTAGTGTCAAGGTGCGGGCAAACGGATCGCCCTCAGGGCGGGCACGATGACGGCGCCAATTGCGTGGCGACCATCGAGGCGCTGCGGCTGCTGCGTAGGCTCGGCCTGCGGCCGCGACGTACGATCCGCGCAGTGCTGTGGACGAACGAGGAGAATGGCCTGCGCGGTGCAAAGAACTATGCCGAAGTCCACGCCGCCGAGCTCCCCCGACACGTCGCCGCTCTCGAGGCCGACATGGGCGCCTTCGCCCCGACGGGCTTCGACGTGGACCACACCGACACGATGGCGGGGGCGCGCTCGTTGAAGCGCCTCGAGGCTTGGCGGCCGCTCTTCATGCCCCTCGGCCGGCTGCAGATGAAGGCGGGCTTCGCGGGATCCGACCTCGAGCCCATGAAGGACGCTGGGGTGCCGCTGCTGGGACAGCGCACCGACCCTTCGCGATACTTCGACATCCACCACACCGCCGCTGACACCCTCGACAAGGTGGACCGCGCCGAGTTCGAGGCCAACGTCGCCGCGATGGCCCTCATGGCTTGGCTGCTGGCAGAGAGCCCCGACCGCATCGACCGGGGCAGCGCCGCGCCCGCGGTCAGCGGCCTGCACGACAAAGGAGCACCCGCGTCGCGTTAGGCGGCGGGCACCGCGTACACGTCGCTGCCGCGTACACGTCGTTGCAACTTGTCGTCCCGCGGACACGTCGTTGCAACTTGTCGTCCCGCGCACACGTCGCTGCAACTTGTCGTCCCGCGTACACGTGGCTGCAACCTGTCGTCCCGCGCACACGTCGCTGCAACCTGTCGTCCCGCGTACACGTCGCCGCGTACACGTCGCTGCAACCTGGCGTCCCGCGTACACGTCGCTGCAACCTGGCGTCCCGCGCACGCAGCGCTGACCCCGTCAGGCGCCGGCGACCCGCGTACACGTCGCTGCAACCTGTCGTCCCGCCTAAACGTCGCCGCGTACACGTCGCTGCAACCTGTCGTCCCGGCAACCTGTCGTCCCGGCAACCTGTCGTCCCGCGTACACGTCGCTGCAACCTGTCGTCGCGCGCGCGCAGCGCTGACCCCGTCAGGCGCCGGCGACCCGCGCGATTGCCCGCACGATGCCCATCATGTCGACGAACTCACGCGCCAGCGCCACTGGACCTCGGCCGCCGCTCGCGCCCGTGTGACCGTAGAGCCCCGTGACGTAGTGCCCCGCGCGACGATCGGGTCGCAGCGCCGCGTACAGCGCGTCGGCCTCCGTATGAGGGATGACGTCGTCATCGGCACCGTGCACCACCGTGACGCGACAGCCCGCGCGCGCCAGAAGCGGCCGCGGATCCAGCCAGGAGCGGTCTCCGGCCGCGGCCAGCGCCGCCCGCACGGCCGGCGTCAGCCCGGCTTCGCCCGCGCCGCAGCCCTCGAGGAACAGCCCCCGCGCATCCTCCTGCACGCTGACCGCCAACTCTCGCGCCACCGGGCCCGAGGCCCCGGGCGCCTTCATCTCGACCCGCCCCCAGGTGGCCTCGACGAAACGCATCCAAGCCGACACCAACGACGCGGTGTCCCGCGGCGCGCCCGGCAGCCAGGGCAACAGATTCAGGTAGACCACCGGCCGGTTGAGCGGATCGTGCGGCACGCCCGGCGCCCCCGTCAGACAGAACGCCAGCGCTCGACGCCAGTCCGCATATCCGCCGAAGGTCACGACCCCGCCCAGCTCGGCACCTCGCTCGGCCGCCAGGCTCAGCGCGGGCAGCGAGCCGAAGCTGACGCTGAACACGCCCGGGCGCCCGGCCGGCCGGTCGGGCAACGCGAGCAGGCCGTCGAGAGCCCCGCGCGCGTCGTCGAGCAACCGGGCCTTCAACCGCAACGCCATGAAATCACGCATGAATGGGGCGTAGACGACCATCCCCGCGCCCGCCAACACCGCGGCGAATCGGTCCAACCTTGGGTCGCCGGGCCCTTCGGGATGCAGCCCGGGCACCAGCAGCAGACTGCCGCGCGCGGCTCGAGCCACCGGGCGATACACCCGCGCGCGCAGCCCCGAGGCCCCAAGGACCTCCTCCCGGCTCACCGGCGGGTGATCTACCTGATCGGCCCACGGTCCCAGCCAGCGGGCCAGGCGCGCTGCCGCCCCCAATCCCATCCCCGGGCTCACCCTCGGGATCGCGGCCCAGCTCACTCGGGACGGTGCGCCGCCTCGGAGAGCGCCTGCTTCTCCGCCGAGGCTGGCCGCTGATACTTCGCCTTCCACTCCCCGTAGGGCATGCCGTACACGACCTCCCGAGCGGCCCCGTCGTCCAGCGCGACCCCTCGCGCGCCAGCCTCGGCGCGGTACCACTTGGACAAGCAGTTGCGACAAAAACCGGCGAGGTTCATCAGATCGATGTTCTGCACATCGTCGCGCGTGCGAAGGTGCGTCACGAGCCGCCGAAACGCGGCCGCCTCGACCTCGACGCGGGTGTTCTCGTCCATGCCCTCGACTCCTCTCCCGGGTGAACCCGGTCTCGATGCTCGGTCCGGCTCAAGGCCGCGGGGCGCGCGTCCGAAGAAGGGGAACGTCAGCCCGCCCGGAGTCGAACAGATGTTGCTGCCAGTGGGAAGGGAGCTCGCGGTGCCCGTCGACATCATCAACGTCAGTTCGCCTGCGCTACGCACTCGCCAGGGTCGCGTCCGGCGCTTCGAGGACGCGGTCTACGAGATCGAGCTCGCCGACGACGCACCGGATCTGCAGCAGGGCGTGCGGGTCGTCCTCAACCTCAAGGACGCCAACCCGCGTCGCGTCATCGCCATCGTGCAGCACCGCGACGCGCGGCGGCTCCTGGTCCTCGAGCGCCGCGCCCAGGCCCCCGATCAGCGCAACTACCCACGGCTCGCCGGCGGCATCCCGCTGCGCTACCGGGTGCTGGCGGAGGACGAGCTTGGCGGCCCGGCGCACGCGTGGCTGGTGGGCGCCGACGATCCTGCGCCCCCGGACGCGTGGCGCGCCCCCGACCCCTTCATGAACTTCAGCGTGACTGGCCTGCGCTTCGATGACGAGCCGGTGTGCGAGGCGGGCGACCGCCTGCTCTGCGAGCTGGGCGTCCCCAGCGACACCCGCCGCTGGCGCGCGTTGGCCCACGTGGTCCGGCTCGATCCCATCCTCCAGAACGAGCCCGCCGAGGGCAGCGCCACCCACCACATCGCGGTGGCCTTCGATGACCTGCCCGACGACGCGGCCGAGGCCCTGACCCGCTACACCCTGCGCCTCCAGCGCGCGCACCTCTGACCGCATCGGGCCTCGTCCCTCGCGGCCGCCTCCCGATCGCGGTCGATCTCGACCCCCCCGTCCGCGCCTCTTGCCAGCCCGCCCAGCGCTGGTGAACATGCGCTCCATGCGCACTCTGGCCCTGGTCATCCTCGCGACAGCGTCCTTCATCGCCTGTGACGACGGCGGCCCCTCGCAGGCCCCGTCCCCCGACGCGCTGCCGAAAGACGCCTCGACGCCCCCACCCGACGCCGCGCCCACCCCCGACGCCGCGCCCCCA
>CALBMW010000458.1 GCA_937896275.1 uncultured Myxococcales bacterium | reverse complement strand
GCCGAGCTGACTCGTCCCGACGTAGATCTCCTCGCAGTCGGTGAGCCCATCACCGTCGGTGTCCTCGTACTCGCAGCGCCCATCGCCGTCCGCGTCGGGGCAGTCGCAGAAGCCGTCCGCGTCTTCGTCAACGCATCCCTCGCCGCCGCCCTCGACCGGATCACCCACGACGCAGCCGCTGTCGTCAGCGTCCAGCGGATCGAGCCCCGACTCGCGGAACAGCCACTCGATGCGGTCGCGCAGCCCGTCGCGGTCCGTGTCCGGATCCAGCGGATCGGTCCCGATGCGCAGCTCCACCAAGTCGGCCAGCCCGTCCATGTCCGAGTCGATCAGCGGATCCCCGCAGGTGGGCGCGCCGTCGTGTGCCAGGTCCTTGTAGGCGTCGGTATCGAAGCGCGGCAGCGCCGTCCCGGGGATCTGTGCCGCGTCCTGCACGGCGCTCAGGTTCACCGCCACCAGCGATCGCAGCGTGAACACCCGCCGCAACGCGGTGAGATCCAGCCGCAGGAAGTCGGGCCGCTCGCCGTTGGGCACGCTGCGATACGTCCCGCCGCCCGCCTCGGCCATCGCCGTGAGCAGCGCCTGCGCCGGCTGGTCCTGCACGACCCCTTGGTCGGTCGACAAGTACACGGAATGAAAGGAGAAATCGCCCACGCGAAACAGACGCGCCAGCTCGCTCAGATCGGCGACCGCCTGCGTGATGGCGTCCGCCGTGTTCTCGCGCGCGGCGTCCTGCGCCTCGTCGGGCAGGCCGTCCGAGACGAACACCACCACGTACTTGCTGCGCGGCAGGCTCTCGAGATCGGCGCGCAACATCTCGGTACGAAGCTCGAACCACGCCTCGTCGAGCGCGTTCTGGAAGTTGGTGGTGCGGTCGGTCACGCGCAGGGCCTGGGTGGCGGTCTCGAGCTGCTCCGGGTCGGTCGTGAAGAAGGACTCGGGCAGCCCATCGCCGTCCGCGTCCACGGGCGTGCGGGACTGCGCCTGCGCCGAGAAGCGCACGATGCCCACCTTGACCGCGTCGTCGCCCCGCGCGAGCAGCCGCTGCCATGCGGCGCGCACGGCGGCCTCGCGCCGCGTCTCGCCCGACACCGGATCGACCGGATCGGTCACCTCCATCGACTCGCTGCCATCGACGAGGAAGAGCACGCGCAGCGGAAAGCTTCGGTCCTCGGGCGACCGGGTGCACAGGGCGCCGCTGATCTCGATCTTGTCGTCGCGCTCCGGCGGCGGCGGCGGCGGGATCGGCTCGAGGTGGGTGCGGTTGCAGGCCGAGAGCGCCAGCATCATGGGCAGCAGGGCAGCCCTCACGGTCCGGCCACGTCCGGCGCCGCGTCGTCCACGCCCGCGTCGCCCGCGCCCGCGTCGCCCGTCGCCGCCGGGCAGGCTTGGCAGGCGGTCACGAGATCCCCCAGGAAGGTCAGCAATCGCCGCACCTCCCATGGCCGGTAGCACTGGGCCTCGGCGTCGAAGCCCTCGATTGGCCAGAAGAGGTCCGAGGCCTCGATCGGCAGCGTCAACGTCAGGTCCGGGTTCGCATAGTGACCAAGAAGATCGACCAACTCGGCGCGCTCGAGGAGCAGCCGGTCGACGGCCACGCGCGGCGGCAGGCAGGCCTCGATGGTGGCCTCGACGGCCGAGCGGTCCAGGTCGAGCGGCTCGACGCCCCGGCACCGCGCCAGCGCCGTCCACCGCGCGTCGAACTCACGGCGTAGCCCGGCCCAGGCCACCGTCCCGAGATCGACGACGCCGTCCGGGGGCAGCTTGACGCCGCCGCCCTGGTAGATTGCCTCGACGCAGCCCACGCGCACCGCAGCCGGCGCGCCGCTGACGCCGAGTGGCTCGCCGAACAGGGTCATCAGCACGCGGTTGCGCCCGCGGTCCATCACCTGCTCGCCCACCACGAGGCGCAGGTCGCGCACCTCGAAGCCGTAGCAGTGGCGCAGCGCGGGCTCGCCGCTCGCGCGGTCGGCGATGGGGAGCTCGCCCTGGTCCGTCAGCGCGTACCGCGTGGCCTGCGCGCGGAAGCGCTCCGCGTCGGGCACCCGCGGATCGGTGCCGCCGCGCAGCTCCTCGCGGTTGATGACGCCGTCGAAGTCGGGATCGGCCTCGGCGTCGGCCACCGTCGCGTCGGTGCCGATGCGCAGCTCCCAGCCGTCGATCAGCCGGTCGCCGTCGGTGTCGGGCAGGCCGGGATCGGTCCCCAGGAAGGCCTCCTCGCAGCGCAGCAGCCCGTCGCCGTCCGCGTCGTCCGCCTGACCGCCGCACCGTCGCGCCGGCACCTCGGGATCGAGCGCGTCGAAGCCGGCCTGGGCGAAGCGGCGCTCGAAGAGGTCGCCGTAGCCGTCGCCGTCGGTGTCCGCCAGCAGCCGCGAGGTGCCGCCCGCGGTCTCGTCCTCGTCGGCGATGCCGTCGCGGTCGCTGTCGGCCCGCGATCCGCTCGGGCCCGCCACGCCGTTGAGGTTCAGGGCGCCGAACTCGGTGACGAAGTAGGGGGCGCGGAGCGAGGTGAAGTCGAAGTCCAGGAAGGAGTCGTCCTCGCGCTCCAGGTTCACGTCGCGGAAGGTCCCGCCGCCCGCCTCGGCCATGCCGGTGAGCAGCGCGCGCGCCTGCTCGGTGTTGTAGCCGAAGCTGGCCTGTGCGCCCGGGCACACGCTCTCGACGACGGCCTGCGGGGCGCTCAGGAGCACGGTGTTCAGCGTCACGTCGCCAGCGGAGTAGGCGATCTCGAGTGACCGCAAGTCGTCGATTCTCTGGAGGATTTGCCGCGGCATGTTGTACTCGGGGCAGCGCCCGACCATGTCCGCGTAGGTGCCCTCGGGGATCTCGCGGTCGGTGTTGCACACCGGGTACAGGTTGTCGGGCCGCAGGCTGTTGTCATCGAGATCGGCGCAGTCGGGATCGGCCCCGTCCCGCAGCCCGTCGAGGTCGTTGTCCACCCCGTCGCCGCAGGCCTGGTCGTCGTCCTCGCAGCCCGCCCGGCAGCGCGGCTCGGGCGCCCCGTCGCTGACGAACACCACCACGTAGCGGGTCCGCGCGCGCAGCGCCGGGCCGCTCTCGATCAGGTCCTTCTCGAGCAATTGCACCGCGCTGGCCAGGGCGCCCTGGTAGTCGGTCGCGGGTCCCAGGCCCTGGGCCGGGTCGAGGAAGGGCCGGATCGCGTCCTGGTTGCGCGTGAAGGTCTGCTTGCGCGACCACGACGCGAAGCCGACGAAGCCAAAGAAGACCTGAGGCAGCGGCGAGAGCTCGGCCACGACGCGGTTGAGCGCCTCGAAGCGGCGGTTCTGGCTGTCGGTGCACTGCAGCGACGCCGACTGGTCGAGCAGGAAGAGGATCTTCACCGGAAACGGCGTGATGTCCGCCGGCTCGGTGCAGAGCTGCCCGCGGATGGTCAGCTTGTCGTCCACCTGCGGCGCGGGCGCCGGCGGCACGGGCTGCAGGGCCGCGTCGGTGCAGGCGAGCAGCAGGGCGGCGACGCAGAGCGCCGACGAACGCGAGGCGCCAGAGAACGGGCTGCTACGCCCCTGCGTGCGACGTCTCGTTTCTGCGGGTGGCCTCGGAAGGTCGGGCTTCGCGGGGCGCGCGGGGGCGACCGACATGCCGGCGATTGTGGCGCCGCGGGGCGGCCGAGACAAGCATGCACCGTGTGGGGCCCGTCGGCCGTGGCCAGGTTTGGGTCGGCGCGAACGCCGGGGCTGGCTCGTGTGAGGCAGGCGGCGGGTGTCCGGGCTAGTCGCTGAGCTCGGCCTCGAGCTGCTGGATGGCCCGCCTGATCGCAGGTTTGTAGGTGTCGTTCCTCTCCAGCGACAGCCACAGCTTGCAGTTGTGGAGCGCCTTCTCGAGGTGGCCGAGCGGGCGGTAGATGGCGCACAGACGCTGGCGCGGCCGCTGGTCGGCGGGCCGCATGCTCGCGCCCTTCTCGAGCAGAGCGACCGCCTCCACGCGCTCCCCGCGGGCCATGCTCCGCAGGGCGTCCTTCATCAGCGCATCGTACTCGTCGTCGCTGCCGTGATCGGCCGGCTTACTCCGCGTGGTCGCCGCACCTCTGCGCCTCTTGGCCGGGGAGCTGGCTCGGGGCCCTGGCCCCCGCGCGGCCGCCGGCGTCGACTCCGCCGCGACAGGGGGCTCGTGCGCCGACCGGTCAGGTGCGTCGTGCGGCGCGGCGTGCGGTGCAGTCTGCGGTGCCGTGCGCCGTACGGCGTCCGGCGCAAGGTCAGCCGCCGTGTCCCGTGAGGCGTCCAGCGTGGCATCCGGCGAGGCGGCGTCGTGCCGTGACGCCGTCGCCCCATCAGTGGACGCATCGACGGCCACGGCACGCGGGGGGCGGCCCGCGAGTCGCACGGGCGCCGCGTCACGCAGCGTGGACGTGACGGTCAGCACGAAAGGCGCGGCGTCCGCGGCCCCCGCGCCGCCGGAGTCGGCCGCGGGTGAGCGCATCAGCAGCACGGCCAGCGCGGCGAGCCCCGCCGCAGCCAGCAGGGTGACGATGACCCCCAGCGGGAGTTCGCGCCCTGGTGGCCGGAGGGCGGCGGCGCCTGACGCGAGGGGCGCTCGCTCGTCACTCAATGGGCGCTCGTCACTCAATGGGCGCTCGTCGCTCACGATCGACGGCGGCGGCCGAGCGACGCTGATCACGGTCGGCGTCCGCGGCGCCGCGACGCCCTCCCGCGCCGCGTCGCTCGCCACGGGCGGCGCCACGGTCGGGCCCACGCCCAGGGCG
>CALBMW010000457.1 GCA_937896275.1 uncultured Myxococcales bacterium | reverse complement strand
CCTGACAGTGAGGGGGACCGCCGCCGGAAGAAGTGCCTGACACCGCTCGCGGGAAGAAGTGCCCGGGAAGAAGTGCCTGACACCGCTCGCGGACACCGCTCGCGGCGGCAGGTCGTTCGCCAGCCCGATGTCGGCGCCGAGGTCGATGACCGCGCAGCGCGTGTCCCAGTCCGCCTCTTCGAGCACCACCAGGAGATCGACGTCGGAGTCCTCGTTGGCCTCGCCTCGGGCCCAGGAGCCGAAGAGGCGCAGGTCGAGGAGGCGATCACCGTGGTGCGCGGCCAGCGCCTGCGCGAAAGCGTCGACCGCCACGCAGATCGTTGGGGGGAGTGGGGGGCATGGTCGGTCCGGGGCACCATGCGCGCCGGATACCGCTGGGACGGTGCGCCTGGCGAGGAGGGTTCGGGCGCAGCGGCCCAGGGCAGGCGCGCAGCGACGAGCTTCGGCGGTCGACGATCAACGCACGGATGCAGTCGCGGGTCCGTCGGTCGGACTCGCTCGCCGCTCTGGCTCGCCCACGCCGTGACTCACCCTCGGCCGATCTCACCGCCAGCGGCGTGGTCGGTGGCCTCGACCAGGGCCCGCACCTGCGCGTGGATGGCGTCGCGTGCCTGCCGGGGTGGGTCCTCGAAGTTCTTCCGGACCTTGGCAAACGCGCTCACCAGGGCCGCGCGGGTCGCACGATCGAGCGCCGCCGACGCGCCCCGCTCGCTCGTGCCTTGGGCGGACGGCTCATGGCCGCCGGCGCGCCGCTCGGGTGTCGCCACCGTCGCGAGATCGCGGCGCGCGTGGGTGCGCCGCAGCACGGCGTCGTAGTGCAGCAGCGCCCGGTCGAGCAGCACGAAGGGGAAGTTCGGGTTCTGGTGCGGCCCCACGCGATAGAGCTTGCCGCCGCCCTTGCCGCGCAGGGCGTCGCGCAGGCGGGTGGCGCGCGCCATGCGTCGGGCCGCGTGAACCCCACCGCTGACGGCGCCCACGGCCGCGCCGATGGCCGCGCCGGTCCCCCAACTCGCCCCGCCCACCATCGCGTCCAGGGTGCCGCCGGCCACCGCGCCGCTCAGCGTCAAGGCGACGAGCAGCTGCCCGCTGCTGAGCCCCAGCCCCTCCCACACCTGCTCGGCGAAGAGATCCGCGTCGAAGACGGGCCTGCCCACGTCGTCGTCGGCCCACTGCCCGGGGTGCTTGTAGAGCGTCGCGACCTTGGCGCGCGCGCGCCGCTCGGTGTCGCGCAGGGCCTCGTGAAAGCGCCGCTCGAGCTCGACGGTCGCCAGCGCGTCCTTGCCCGCGGCGCGCGCCTCGAGGGTGAGCGTGATCGCGTCGACCAGCAGATCGGTCATCGCATCGGCCACGTCGGCGCGGCGGCGCCTTCGCTGGGCGACCAGCGCCTCGACGGCCCGATCCAGGGCCGGCGCCAGCCCGGCGTCCAGCTCGCGGAAGGCCCGCAGCAGGCCGATCCGCTGGGCGAAGGTGGCGGCGTGGGCGTCGAAGTCCCGCACCACGCTGAAGTACTGCTGCAGCGCGGGGCGCCAGGCGGGCGCGTGGTCGTCGTCGGCGATCCGGTTGATGAGCGCCATGCCCGGCCGCCCGGTCCAGCGCAGGATCTCCATCTCGTCCTCGTAATTCGCCCGGAAGGGCTGCGAGCCATCGACGACGTAGATCACGAAGGCACCCGCCAGGATGGGTTCGAGCAGCGTGCACTCGTCGCTCAGGTCGCCGGTGCCGGCGAAGGCCTCGACCAGCGCCCGTACGCGCGCCGGCCGCGCGTCGGCCGTGATGGTCTCGGCGCGCAACCAGTGCAGCGCGCGGCTGGCGTCTTCGAAGCCGGGCGTGTCGACCAGCTCGAACTGCGTCGCGTCGTCCACCTTCACGGGGAACCGGGTGAGGCGTCGCGTGGTGCCCGGCCGAGGCGAGATCTCGACCGTCGCGTCCTCAGCGAGCGTCGCGATGATGCTCGACTTGCCCTTGTTGACGCGGCCGACGACGGCGAAGACGGGCGGGCTCATCGGGCCACCTCGAGGGCTTCGATCCGCAGGTAGGGATCCTCAGCGCGCGCGAGCTGCTCTCGCCACAGGGTGACGTCCGCGGGCCGGGCCGGGCGCCACGCGTCGCCGTCGATCCCGGCCAACAGCGCGACGACGAGCGGCCGCGCCGGCCCGAGGGCCGCCCGCATTTCGCCGACGAAGCGACGCACGGCCTTGTCC
>CALBMW010000456.1 GCA_937896275.1 uncultured Myxococcales bacterium | reverse complement strand
GGCCGATCGGGCCGAGGCAGACGCGCGTTGGAAGACCGGACTGACGCTGCGCGAGGCGCGGGCCGAGGTCCGCCGTCACCTGGCGGAGCGCGCACCCGAGGGTGTCGATTCGGACCTGCCGGACGATCCGGCCGACGTAGGCGAGCCCGCCCCCACCGAGGCGGACCTGCGCGGCCTCGAGGACGCCACCGAGGCCGCGGCCGCGGGCGCCGCGCGGGGCGAGACCGAACGTGACGCCGCGCGCGACCTGCGCCAGACGCACGAGAGCCTCACCGCTGGGCTGCGCGCAGCGTTGGACGCCGCCCACGGACGCGTCACCGCCGTCACTCGAGAGCGCGACGCCGCGCGCGACCGCCTGGCTGCCGAGCGCGCGCAAGCGGGCGACGACGCGCTGATGACCCGGACCGCCGATCTCGCGACCGCGCTGCGCCTCGCCGACGCCGCGCGCGACACCGCCGCGGCCGCCCTGACCGCGTCCGCGCCCGATCTCGAGGACGGCGTCCCCCAACGCGCCGAAGACGCGATCGTCACGCACGACGCCCAGGCGCGGGCGCTGCGCGAGCGCCTCATCACCCTCGACGTCCACCTCGCCACCGCCTCGACCCAGGGACGCTTCGAGGATTGGGGCGAGGCCGCCGCGACGCTCGACGAGGCCCAGCGCACCCTGCGCCGGGTGGACCGCGACGCCGCCGCCGCGCGACGCCTGCTCGACGTGATCGAGCAGCACTACGCCGACAGCCAGCGCCGCTTCCTCAAGCCGGTGATCGATGAGGCCCGTCCCTACCTGCAGAAGCTCCGCCCGGGCAGTGAGCTGACCATGACGCCGGACCTGACCGTCGACCGGCTGGTCCGCGGCGGCACCGAGGAGACCTTCGATCGGCTGTCCGGCGGAACCCGCGAGCAGCTGTCGGTCATCGTGCGCCTGGCGCTGGCCCGCGTGCTGGCGCGCGATGGCACGCCCATGCCTCTCATCCTCGACGACACGATGGGGTGGACCGACGACGGGCGCTTCTTCCAGATGGTGAAGATCCTGCAGAACGCGGCGCAGGACCTTCAGATCATCGTGCTGACCTGTCACCCGTCCCGTTTCGGGAGGCTGGGATCGGGTCGCGTGATCGACCTCGACGCCCTGCGCCGCGGGCCCGCCCCGTCCGACGGATCGGCCACGAGCGCGCCGGCGTGAGCGACCCCAGCGGCGTGAGCGGCGTGATCGGCGCCGGCCTGACGATCTACCGGAGCAATCGCCTCGAGGCCTTGCTCGAGCTGCTGGCCTGGAATATCGCCGGCGGCCCGGCCGAGCGCCCCGCCGATCCCATGCGCCCCTTGCGGATCGTCGTGGGCAGCGGCGGCATGGCGCGCTGGCTCGAGCACCGGCTCGCCGAACGCTGGGGCATCTTCGCCCACGTCGAGCTGCCCTTTCCGGCCCGCGCCCTGGGCGCGATCGTCGACGCGCTGCCGAGCGAGGCGTCGGCCGCTGCACCGCCGACATCAGGGGGCGGGCCCGACGCCTGGTCGCCCGCCGCGCTCACGTGGGCCATCCTCGAGACGCTCAACGACCCGCGCGTGACCGGCGACGAACGCTTCGCGCCCCTCGGGGCCTACCTCGAGCAGGACCCGCACACCGGGCGCGCGGGGCCCGGCGGGGTCACGGCCCGAGGCTATGGCTTGGCGCGACAGATCGCCGACGTCTTCGACCGCTACGTGACCTACCGGGCCGAGATGGCCTGCGCCTGGAGCGAGGACGCCCCCGCGGACGCATGGGACGCGCAGGCGCCCGCCTGGCAGCGCCCCCTTTGGCGCGCGCTGGCGGAGCGGCTCGACGTACCTCACGCCGCCCAGCGGGCCTCGGTCGCTGCCGCGCGCCTCGACGCGGCGGCGCTGGATCCGGCGGCCCTCACCCGACCGCCGCTCGATCAACCCCTGCGCATCTTCGGCCTGAGCACGCTGCCGCCGGCCTGGCTCGATCTCGCCGTCCGGCTCTCGCGCCGACTCCGCGTGGATCTCTACCTGCTGTGTCCCTCGCACGTGTATTGGGCGGACCTGAGCGCCCGCCGGAGCGAGCTGCGCGAGTGGGTGCGCAAGGACGGCCTCCCCGACCGGGAAGCCCTCAACGACCGGCTGCGCAAGGACGGCCTCAACCCGCTGCTGCAGACCTGCGGGCGCGCCATGCGCGATCTGCAGATCCGCCTCGAGAACCTGCCCGACCAGGCGCTTCAGGATCGCACCGATCTGTTCGTCGACATGGCCAGGGCGCTCCGCGTCGTCCCCGATCCCGAGGCCTTCGCCTTCACGCTCGCGTCGCCCCCCGCCTCCGCCTTGGGACGCCTGCAGTCCGACGTGCTGCACGCCCGCCCGCCGGCCGGGCAAACGACGCTCGACGCGCGCGACGACTCCATCGCACTGCACGCGTGCCCCGGCGCGATGCGTCAGGTCGAGGTGCTTCGAGACGCGCTGCTGGGCCTGTTCGTCCGCCACCCGCATCTTCAGCCGCGCGACGTGGTGGTGCTGTGCCCGGCCATCGAGTCCTTCGCCCCGCTGATCACCGCCGTCTTCGGGCACGGCGCCCGAGAGCTCCCCGCCGGGTCCGCCGACGTACCCAGGATCCCGTTTACGATCGCCGACTTGAGCTTCCGTCGCGTCAACCCGGTCGCCGACGCCCTCCTCCGCCTGCTCGCCCTGACGGAGGCGCGGCTCACAGCGTCGGGCGTGCTGGATCTGCTGGCGCTCGAAGCCATCCGCGCGCGCTTCGAGCTGAGCGCCGAGGATCTCACGGACGTGCGCCGCTGGGTGGTGGGCAGCGGCATCCGGTGGGGCGCCGACGCCGACGATCGGGCAGCCGAGGACCAGCCCGCCGACGCTCAGAACACCCTCGGCTTCGGCCTCGACCGCTTGCTGCTGGGCGTGGCGATGGCCGACGCCGACGCACCCGGCAGCGCGGCGCGGGGTAGCTCGTCGGAGGGGCGGGGTGACTCGTCGGAGGCGCGGGGTGACTCGCCGGGGGGCGTGCGACCCTTCGACGCGCTCGACGCCCAGGACGCCCTCACCTTGGGTCGCTTCGCTGACTTCGTGAGCGCGCTGGTGAGCCTCCGGCAGACGCTCCGCACGCCCCGCCCCGTGGCCGACTGGGTGGCGCTGCTGGCCGGCGCCGACGGCTCGACCGGCGTGCTCGAGGCCTTCACGGACGTCCCGGTCGCCGGCGCGTGGCTCACCCATCGCGTGCGCGCCGCGCTCGACGGGCTCGCCGCCGCCGCCGGGCCCGGTCAGACCCGCCCGGTGGACGTCGCGGCCCTGCGCGCGACCCTCGACGGGGCCTTCGACCTGCCCGGCGACTCGGGCCCGCGCGAGACCGGCGGCGTCACCTTCAGCTCGCTCGTTCCGATGCGCGGCCTGCCCCACCGCGTGGTCTGCCTGCTCGGCATGGACGAAGGCGCCTTCCCCCGGGCGAGCGCGCGCAGCGGCTTCGACCTGATCAGCGGTGCGCCGCGCCTGGGCGATCGCGATCCGGCGGACGAGGACCGCGGCGCCCTCCTGGAAGCCATCATGGCGACCCGCGAGCACCTGCTCGTCCTCTACAGCGGGCGTGACGAGCGTTCCAACCAGCCGCGGCCCCCGGCGGTGCCGATCGGCGAGCTGCGCGACCTGCTCGACAGCACCTTCGCACCGCCCGGCGGCGAAGACGGGGCCGCCGATTTCTTGACCACGACGCACCCCCTGCAGGCTTTCGCGGCGGCGAACTTCACGGCATCGAAGCCCGGCGAGGGTCTGACGCCCGACGGTGAGCCCTTCTCTTTCGACGCACGCCTGCGCCTCGCGGCCGAGCGCGCCCGCGACACCGTGCGGTCGCGTCGGCCCTTCTTCGAGCCCGGCGAGCCGCTTCCCCCCGAGCCCCTTGGAGACGACCGCCACGGAGAGGCGCCGGTGCTCGAGCTGACCACGCTCGCGCGCTTCCTGCGCGACCCCCACGATGCGCTCCTGCGGCGTCGCTTTGGCGTCTATCCGAATCGCGACGTCGGCGAGGCGGTGCCCGATCGCGAGCCCTTCGACATCGAGGGTGGGCTGACGTTGTGGAAGGTACGGCAGGACCTGCTGGCCGGACTGTTGGAGGGACGCGGCAGCCTCCGGACGGAGGCCGCCTTGCGGGCCGCGGGCGAGCTGCCGCTGGGTGACGCTGCCGAGGCCGCCCTGGCCCAACCACGGAGCCTCGCGCACCGCCTCGCCGAGGCCATCGGCGCGCTGCCCCCCGTCGACGCGGAGGTCGAGGTCCGTCACCGGATCGGCGGACGAACGCTCGTCGGCCACGTGGGCGGCCTGCGCGATGGCATCGATCTGGCGTGGCGCTTCGGTCGCGACCCCGGCGGCAGCAGCGTGCACCACTGGTTGCCCACGCTCTGGGTTCGCCTGCTGGCCCGGCAGCTCGCCGCGCCGAGAGGCGACGCCGTCGGCCTGGTGCTGCATACCTTCCTCGACCGCGGCACGGTCGCCCTCACGCAGCGATGGCTCGCCTCGCCGCCCAACGCACAGGCGCTGCTCGCCGACCTGATCGCGCTCCACGCGGAGGGCACCGACGAGCCCTTGCCGCTGCTGCCCAACGGCAGCTTCGCGCTGGCGTGGACGCTGGCCTTCGACAAGACGCTGCCCACCGGGTGGATCGACGACGCGAGCGAGGACGACGATCTGGTCGAGCGGCTCCGCGAGGTTGCGCCGGCGGTGCTCGCGAAGGCGACGCAGGCCGTCGAGAAGGCCTGGGTGACGTTCAACGGCGGCGGAGACAGCGTCAACCCCATGGTCGCGACGCTCTTCGGGGGCACGTCGCCGGCCTTCTCGGGTGCGGGCCGCGGCGAACTCTCGCCCAGGTTCGTCCGATGCGCGTGGCGCCTCTGGGGTCCGATCCTGCGGGCGCGCTCGGTGAGCAAGAAGCGCCCGGGAGGGACCCGATGAGCGCCCCGGAGATCAACGACCTGCCCAGCCTGCCCGACTTCTCGCCGGCGCAGCCCCTCGCGCGGGGCGTGACCGTGCTCGAGGCCAGCGCGGGCACCGGAAAGACCTTTCAAATCGCGACCTTGGTGGTGCGTTTGGTGGCAGAGGAGGGCCTGCCGGTCCGATCGCTGCTGGTGGTGACCTTCACGCGCGCCGCGACCGAGGAGCTGGTCGATCGCGTCCGTGGCCGGCTGCGCGACGCGCTGATCGCCGCCCTCGGCACCCCGCCGGCCGAGCATGATGCCGTGCTGGCGCGGCTGCATCGGGATGCTCCCGCGGACCCACGAATCGCTGCCCGCTTGCGCGCCGCCCTCGAGGACTTCGACAGCTGCCTCATCACGACCATCCACGGCTTCTGCCAACGCATTCTGCAGCAGCACGCGTTCGAGAGCCTCGCCGATCCCGGGGCTGAGTTGGTCACGGACGACGGGGCGCTGGTCGAGGAGCTCGTCCAGGATCACCTGACCCGCCTGCGCTACGACGCCTCACCGGCCGTGCGCGGCTTCCTCGATGGCAAGCCCGGCGACGGGGGCTGCGGGCTGACGCGCGATGGCCTCGAGCGCCTCGCCCGCAGCGCGGCGCGGCAGCCGGACGCGCGCATCTGGCCCGAGGAGGGGGCGGGCGTGTCGATCACCGCGGGCGCGGCGCACCTGGCCGTGCCCGAAGACTTCGCCGCGCGCCTCGATCTGGCCGGTCGTGTGCGCGCCGACGTCGCGCGCTCGGTGCGCGCCGCGCTGCACACCCGGACTCGCGCGCGCCGCGTGCAGACCTATGACGACCTGCTGCGCCTGCTGGCCGTGGTGCTGGGTCCTGACGCCGATCCCGCGCGCCGCGAGCGTCTCGTCCACGCCGTGCGCGAACGCTTCACGGCGGCGCTGATCGACGAGTTCCAGGACACGGACAGCGTTCAGTGGACCATCTTCCGAACGCTCTTCGGTGATCCCGAACGCTTCCTCTACCTCATCGGCGATCCGAAGCAGGCCATCTATGCCTTTCGCGGCGCCAACGTGCAGGTCTACCTGGACGCGGTGGCGACGGCGCGCCGCGCGGGCACGGGCGGCGATCAGGTCTTCACGCTCAAGGAGAATCATCGCTCCGACGGGCGGCTGGTGCGGGCGCTCGACCGCATCTGGCGCCGGCCCGGGGTGTTCGAGACCGAGGGCATCGACTTCGTGCACGTCACGGCCCGCCACGCCGACGACCGGCTGCACGCGCCGAGGCACGACGCGCTCGCCCCGCCCCTGCAGATCCGTTTCTTCGACGCCGGGCTGTGCGACGCACCCCAAGAGGAGCTTCCCGCCCGCGGCGCCGTGAACGCGCGCCTGCCGGGCCGGGTGGCCGATGACATCGTCGAGCTGCTGAGGGCCGGCTTCGAGATCGACGACGCGGGCGCCCCCGGCGGGCGGCGGCCGATCCATCCGGGCGACGTGGCGGTGTTGGTGCGTTCGGGCCGACAGGGCGACGCTGTCCACGCCGCCCTGATCGAGGCCGCGCTGCCCGCGGTGCGGGTCGGGGCCGCGAGCGTCCTTTCGGCCGACGAGGCCGCGCAGCTGCAAACCTGGCTGGCCGCGCTCGCCGAGCCCGGCCGAGAGGGCCCTGCGCGCGCCGCGGCCATCACCCCGCTGTTCGGCTGGACGGCCCGCGATCTCGCGACGCTGGCCGCGGAGGATCCGCGCCTCGTGACCGCCTGGGACGACTGGCTCCTGAGCGTTCGGCGCGCGGCGGTCCGGTTCGATCAGGCCGGCTTCATGGTCGCGCTGCGGGAGGCCACGGACACCGTGGGCCACGATGAGCTCACCGTACTGCCCCGGCTGCTGGGCTGGCCCGACGGCGAGCGGCGCGTCACCAACCTGCTGCACCTGG
>CALBMW010000455.1 GCA_937896275.1 uncultured Myxococcales bacterium | reverse complement strand
CTCGCGCTGCGCTCCAACATCGGCGGCGATCCCAACAACCCCGCGTGGGCGATGCAGATCACGACGCCCTGCGGCGCGATGGTGAGGACGGTCGACGACGGGGCGGGCGCCCAGCACCTCGAGATCACCGCCGACATCCAGACCCTGCACCTGCCCCCGGTGCGGCTCTTCGGCGAGATGCTGCACTTCAACGATCCCAAGCGGCTGGTCACGCACAGCGTCATCACCGTGCCGCAGTCGAACCTGCGCGACGTGGAGCGCAAGCTGCCGCGGATGGTGCTGGCCCTGGACTTCTCGGGGTCGATGGCGAACTGCTTCGACAGCGGCGCGCCGCCCTGTCCCGGCGGCAAGCCGACGCGCATCGAGGCGCTGCGGACGGCCGTGAACATCCTGCTCGACGTCGAGAACATCGAGTTCGGGGGCGTGCTGTTCGACGACGGTCTCGTCGAGTGGGTGGACGAGATCAGCGACGATGGACCGCACCGCGACGACATCCACGACATGACCGTGGACAACGATCCCGACAACGGCACGAACTACGAGGCGCCGCTGCGCAAGGCTGCGGATCTGTTGGCCTTCGATGACGGGCCGGGCAAGGGCTACATCCTGCTCGTCTCGGACGGTTCGCCCAACGAGGGCAACGCGCTCCATGGCGCGAACGCAGCGTGGCTGCGGGGCTACACGATCATCACGCTCAGCATCCGGGACATCGGGCAGCCGCCGCTGGCGGACATGGTCAACGTGGCGGGCGAGCCCGGCAACCCCGGCGACCGCAACTACGCGCTCGCGGCCGGGTCGGCCGACGAGCTGCGGGCGACCTTCCGACGCATCGCGGGCGAGGTGCTGTGCCGGCTGGGGCCGCTGAACCCGGAGCCCGATGCCGACGAGGACATCTTCGCCTTCTTGATCGATCGGCAGGCGCGGGAGACCCGCCTCGTGCCCTACGCGGGCCTGGCCGAGATTCGGGACCACGCGGACGACGGCGTGCTGGGCTACGCGCACCTGCGCGACGAGAACAAGGTGATCCTCACGGCCGCCGCGTGCGACCTCGTGCTCGAGCAGGGGGCGTACATCGTCGCGCGGCTGAGCGGCGAGTCGCTGGTTCAGTAGGGCGACGGTGCCTGCACTCTCGGTGGACTGCCGGGTGCGTTGGGGCGACCTCGACGCCCTGGGCCACGTCAACAACACCGTCTTCTTCCGCTTCTTCGAAGAGGCCCGGATCGCGCTGCTCGACCGGATCGGCCTGCGGGCACAGCGCGAGGCCACGCGCACCGGCCCGATCCTCGCCGCCACGAGCTGTCGCTTCCTGCGGCCCCTCGGGTTTCCCGACGACCTGCGCTGCGAGGCGTGGGTCGAGTCGATCGGCAACACGAGCTTCGTGGTGGCCTACCGGCTGGTCAGCGCGGCGGTGGGCGAGGCGGCGACGGGCGACTCGGTGGTGGTGAACTACGACTACGACGCGCAGGCCAAGACGCCGCTGCCGGCGACGGTGCGAGCCGCCCTCGAAGGCCTGACGGCTGGCTGAGCGCTTCACCATGGCTGATGTAATTGCCATGGTCATGCACCCTGCGGGGCGGGTTCTATGGGAAATCTCCATTGGCACGGTCCCTGCTCATGGGGCCGGCGAGTTCGAAACTGGGGACATGGGGGAAAGCACACAATGAAGCTTCGTCACACGATCATGACCGGGGTTGCCTGCCTGGGCCTCGCGGCCTGCGGCGCCGACGACACCACCGACGAGGGTGCCGGCACCGAGAACCAGCCCGGCGCGGGCAAGCTCGACTCGAACGGCAACCCCAAGGCGGACGCCTGGGACTACCGGAACGACCCCGACGCCCTGGCGAACTTCGCCAACCTGGATCTGGTCAAGAAGCTCGCCGACCTTCCCCTCAAGGCCTACCTGCGCGACGCGGCCTGGACCGACACCTACTGGCCGACCTACCAGGACAGCACCAACGTGCAGTGGCAGGGCGCGGGCACGCTGAGCCCCCTGCAGAAGTACGACGCGGCCTTCAACGGCTGGATGGTGCCGGGCAACTTCGCAGACCTGAAGGCCTACGACCCGAACAACTGCGCCGCCGGCCTCGACAAGGACTACTACGACGGTCAGGGCCCGGCCGCGAAGTGGATGAGCGACAACAAGGGCAACAAGAAGTCGCGCGACACGGCCTATCGCAACGGCTACGACAGCGAGCCGGTCTGCGACCAGGAGACCACCGACGCCGTCGAGACCTGGTGGGGCCTGTGCCACGCCTGGACGCCCGCGTCGATCAACGAGCCCGAGCCGCTGTACCCCGTCACCCTGAACGGCATCACGTTCTACTCGG
>CALBMW010000454.1 GCA_937896275.1 uncultured Myxococcales bacterium | reverse complement strand
CATGGCAGAAGCTCCGTCAGTTCGCGAACGTGTCCCAGCACGTGGGCGGCGCCCGCGGCGAGCAGGGCGGCGCGCGCCTCGTCGGCGTCGTCGCCGGGGGCCACGACGCCCACCGGCAGCACGCCCGCAGCGGCCGCCGCGCGCACGTCGTCGGGTGTGTCGCCCACCATCCAGGCGGTCGCGCAGGGACGCCCCGTCGCCGCCAGCCGCGCCATCGCCAGCCGCACCGGCGCGGGATCGGGCTTGGCGGGCGCCTCATGCATCGTGACGCTCACCGTCACGAAGCGCCCCAGCCCGGTGTGGGCGAAGAACCGATCCGCGTCCGCGCGGGGCCGCCCGGTGACGATCGCGATCGGCCAGCGCGCCGCCAGCGCCTCGACCCACGCCGGCTCGACCATCAACGTCTCGCGCGTCCAGAATCCAGGCGCCGCGTCGTCGCCCTGGTAGGCCGCCTCGAAGGCCGCCGTGACCTCGGCCAGCGACACGTCGACGCCCTTGCGTGCCATCAGCCGACGGGTCAGCACCCAGTCGTTGTTGGCGTCGCCCTGGGCCTTGCCTGCTGCGATCTCCGCCCCGCTCAGCGCCACGCCAAAGCGCGCCGCCGCGCTCACCATCGCCGCGCGGTAGCTGGTCGACACGTCGGCCAGGACCCCATCGAGATCGAACAGGAGGGCATCGGGCGCGGCGCCGATCACGGCACGATCTGCCCGATCGGCGAGACCACGATGTCGCTGCCGCCCGCGGCCTTGATCTGCGGAATCAGCATCGGCAGGGTGTCGCGCGGCACGGCCGCCTTCACGGCGTAGCCGACGTCCCCGTGCAGCCGGCTGATGGTCGGCTCTCGCATGCAGGGCAGGATGGCCACGACGGCCTCGAGCCGGTCCGCGCCCACGTTCAGCTCGACCATGACCCGCCGCCGCGCCTCGAGCACTGATCCCAGCAGCATCGCGAGGTGCTCGATGATTCCTCGTTTCTCCTTTGAATCCAGTGCCTTGGGGTGCGCGTACAGGCGCGTCGACGAGCGCATCACTTCATCGAGGATCGCCAACCCGTTGGCCTCGAGCGTGGCGCCGGTCGCGGTATTGTCGACGATGCAGTCGGCGTCCTCGGGGGGAAAGACCTCCGTCGCGCCGTAGCTGCGGACGAAGCGCGCGTCGAGCCCGCGGCGGGCGATCCAGTCGGCGGTCAGCCGCCCATACTCGGAGGCCACCACCAGCGGCCGCGCCGGCAACTCCCCGCGCTCGAGCAGCGCATAGGGGGCAGCCGCCACCACCCGGACGGGGTCCAGCGCCGTGTCGAGCACGCAGGTCAGATCGGCCTGCTTCTCCGCCACCCAGTCCGCGCCCGCGAAGCCCAGATCGCGCGTCCCGGCGTGCAGCATCTCGACGATGGTCTGCGGCTTGAGCAGCTTCACCTCGAAGCCCGGCAGCGACAGGTGGGGGCGGTAGGCGCGGCTGCCGACGGTCACGCGCACGCCGGCGTCGGCGAGCAGCGCGAAGATGGCGCCCTGCATGCGCCCCTTCGGGAGCGCGAGGTGAATCGTGTCGGCCACGGGGTCTCCCTTCGGCGAGGCGCAGAAGATACCGGGCCGGGCGGCCGCCTTCGCAAGAAAATCCGGTGCCTCCCCGTTCGCCTGCCGGCGTCGAGCGCGGTAGACTGCCGCGCGACCGAGTCTGATGGAGGGGCGATGAGACTGCGTGGGCTGGTGTGGTGTGGCGTGAGTTGGGGTTTGTGCGCGGGCGCCTTCGGGTGTGGGGACGACCCTCCGAAGGAGCGGCCGACGCCGGTCAAGGCGGGCGGCGGCGCGAGCAAGGACGCCCCGAAGGGCGCGCCTGGGGCTGACCCGGCGGCCCCCGTGGCCGGCGCGGCTCCCGACTTCACCTGGAGTGAGACGCCCGCTTGGGACAAGGTGCCCGACGCGCCGCTGGGCGGCGTGGCCAACGAGAAGCCCTTCCCGGTCGTGACGGTGCTGGTCGAGCCGGGCCTCAAGGGGTGGAAGATCGCCTTCCACGACCGAGCGCTCAAGCGCCCCACGGGCCTGATCGTGGGCAGCCACCACCTGGATCTGCACCTCGAGGGTGACAGCCCCGCGGTGGGGAAGAAGTTCGAGAAGCCCATGGCCTTCGGCGGCGGCTACTGGCAGCTGCCCAAGCCGGGCGACGACACGAAGGCCACCAGCTGGAACGCGCCCAACGCGTACCTGCTGGAGTTCACGAAGTGGGACGTGAAGCCTTGGGATCCCGAGGGCCCGGCCTTCCAGTCGGCGGGCACGGCGTCGGGCCGCGTGGCGGTGGTCTACAAGGGCAGCGGTGAGTTCAAGGACTCATGGTTGGCCGGTCACTTCGAGGGCGCCACCGTGCGCTACATGGGGCGCCCCTACTTCGCGGTGGACGCGCCCCCGCCTGCGCCCGACGCTGGCGCGGCGGCCAAGTCCGACGCGGGGGCGGCCGCCCCGGCGCCCGGGGAGGGCCCGAAGTAGGGCTCGGAACAGCGCCGCGCACGCGCCGCGCGGCCCCCGCCCCCATCTCTCGCGCTCGCTCAGATTTGCTGGGCCAGGTAGTTCTCGAGGCCCATGTGCGCGATCAGCGTCTGCTGGGCCTCGAGCCAGTCCACGTGCTCTTCCTCGGACGTCAGGATGTCCTCGAGCAGGGCGCGCGTGCCGTTGTCGGCGCTGTCGCGGCACAGCGCGATCGCCTTGTTCAGGCGCGGCAGGGCCTGCAACTCCAACTCCAGATCCACCGCCAACTGCTCGGGCACCGACTCGCCGATGCGCACCTTGCCGAGGCGCTGCACGTTGGGGACGCCGTTGAGGTACAGGATGCGATCGATGAGCGCGTCGGCGTGCTTCATCTCGTCGATGGACTCGTGCCGGATGTGCTGGTGCAGCTTGGAGTAGCCCCAGTTCTCACACATCTTGGCGTGCACGAAGTACTGGTTGATGGCGGTCAACTCGCCGGTGAGCACCTCGTTGAGGGCGTTGATGATGGCCTGATCGGGCGTGCGGGACATGGGTGGTTCTCTCGGCTTTTGGGCGGGGCGCTCAGGTCTCGGCGACGGTCAGCGAGGATCGCGCCGCGCCGTCGAGCGCGTCTCTTTGAGCAGGCGCCGCAGATCGGCGCGGCACTGGCCGCAGTCTCCACCAGCACCGCAGCTACGCGCCAGCCCCTCGAGGTCGGTGGCACCCTTGCGCGCCGCCTCGCGGACGTCGCGGTCCGAAATCCCTTCGCACAGGCAGATGATCACGCGCTCGCTCCGTGACGCTCCCGATGGAGGAAATCTAGCGGTACTGAATGTCGTTATCAACATGAAAGAGGCGCGACCATCACGCTCCACCTGGGGCGATTGAGCCACCGGTCGCGAGGCTTTTCGCGCGGGGTCTGCTAAAAGGCCCTCATCGAGTGTGGAGGGGCGCATGCGGAGAGACGGCCTGCAGGATCTGTTCATCGGCATCGCCGGGCTCATCGGCGCGGGCAAGACGACCTTGGCCAAGGC
>CALBMW010000453.1 GCA_937896275.1 uncultured Myxococcales bacterium | reverse complement strand
GCGACCCCGGCGGTGTTGCGATCGACGGCGCGCGGCAGGCGACCGCCCTCACCCGTCACCGCCTCGATGCGCAACGGGCCGGCGGAGCGCCGCGCGACCACTGTGTCGCCTGGGCCACTGACGGCCAGGCCCAGCACATCAAAGCCGGGCCCCAGGTTGGCGACCGTGGCCGGCGCGAAGGCCGTGACCTCGTTGGGGGTCATCGGCACGGCGCAGGCCCGGGGTGGCGTGCACCGGGACGCGTCGGCCGCGAACCTGGGTCCGTCGGTCCCGGGTCGTCCGGGTGCATCGGGAGGCAGTTCTCCATGGCCGCGTTCTAGCACCGGCCCATGCGGCGCGACAATCGCGGCTGCGAGCGCGGCGGCACGAGGCGCTCACGGGAGCCGAGGCCCCGCCACCGCGGGGGCCATCGTCGCCTCGGGGCCGTTCGCCGGTGCGGCTCACCGTGCTGCCCTGACGCCCATGAGCGTGCCCGCCCACCTGAGCCCGGCTGAACGGCGCGCACTGGCGGCGTTCGCGCAGGGCGCGCGGCAGATGCTCGGCGGCCAACTGCAGTCGCTGCGGCTGCTCGGCTCGCGTGCCCGAGGCGAGGGGCATCCCGAGTCTGGTCTTGCCGGAAGAGGTGCCTGGCACTCGCTGCCGGAAGATGTGCCTGCCGGAAGAGGTGCCTGGCACTTCTCGCCGGAAGAGGTGCCTGGCACTTCTCGCCGGCACTTCTCGCCGGACGAGGTGCCTGGCACTTCTCGCCGCAGCTCTCGTGCTGCCTGCCGGAAGAGGTGCCTGGCACTTCTCGCCGGGCACTTCTCGCCGCCAGGAAGAGGTGCCTGGCACTTCTCGCCGGCACTTCTCGCCGCAGCTCTCGTGCGGCAGGGCCTCGGTCGTGTGGCCGGGCGCGCTGAGCACCTCCGCCCTGCCCGTTCGGCGCGAGATGCCGTATCGTGCCGCGACGCTCAGCTGTCGCCAAGGAGGCGCCGTGATCCCCAGGACCCTCTTCTCGGAAGAACACGCGATGTACCGCGCGATGGTGAGGCGCTTCGTGGACGCCGAGGTCGTGCCCCACCACGCGGCCTGGGAGAAGGCCCGCTGCGTCCCGCGCGCGTTCTGGCAAAAGGCCGGCGCCGCCGGGCTGCTGTGTCCGAGCGCGCCGGAAGCCTACGGCGGTCCCGGCGGCGACTTCCTCTTCAACGTGATCGTCGGTGAGGAGTTCATGCGCGTCGGGGCGACCGGCCCCGGCTTCGCGCTCCACAACGACATTGCCTTTCCCTACCTCGACCACCACGGGACCGAGGCCCAGAAGCAACGCTTTGTCCCGAAGATGGTCTCGGGCGACGTGATCACCGCCCTCGCGATGAGCGAGCCCGACGCGGGCAGCGATCTGCAGGGCGTCAGGACCACCGCGGTCAAGGCCGGCGACGGCTACGTCATCAACGGCTCGAAGACCTTCATCACCAATGGACAGCTCTGCGACCTGGTCATCGTGGTGGCCAAGACAGACCCCAGCGCCAAGGCCCACGGCATCTCGCTCTTCCTCGTCGAGGCCGATCGGCCCGGCTTCGTGCGCGGACGCAACCTCGACAAGATCGGTATGAAGGCCCAGGACACCTCAGAGCTCTTCTTCGAAGACCTGCACGTGCCCGCCGACGCGCTGCTCGGCCACGAGAACGCCGGCTTCATGTACCTGATGACGGAGCTCGCCCAGGAGCGGCTCTCGGTGGCCTCGCTGGCCGTCGCCGGCGCCGAGGCCGCGCTGGACTGGACCCTGACGTACACCAAGGAGCGCGCCGCCTTCGGCCGCCCGATCGCGAAGTTCCAGAACACGCGCTTCAAGCTGGCCGAGATGGCCGCGGAGATCGCGGTGGGCCGCGTCTTCGTCGACCGCTGCCTCGAGCTGCACCTGCAGGGCAAGCTCGACGTGCCGACCGCTGCCAAGGCCAAGCTGTGGGCCACCGAGATGCAGTTCCGCGTGCTCGACGAGTGCGTGCAGCTCTTTGGCGGCTATGGCTACATGAACGAGTACCCCATCGCCCGTGCCTGGGCCGACGCGCGGGTCCAGCGCATCTATGCGGGCACCTCCGAGATCATGAAGGAGCTCATCGCCCGCTCGCTGATCGCGCACACATGAGAGCCCCTCCCCGCCCAGCCCTCCTCTCGGCCGGCGCGAGCGCGCTCTCACTCCTCGCGTGCCTGCTCGCCGGCTGCGATGACGGCGCCGATGCCGCGCCCAGCGACGCCACGCCCAGCGACGCCACGCCCAGCGACGCCACGCCCAGCGACGCCACACACAGCGACGCCACGACCAGCGACGCCGCGACCAGCGACGCCGCGCCACGGTTCGACCTTGGCGTGCAGGATGCCACCGCGCCCAACGGAGCGGACGCGAACGGTGGGGACGGCGCGACGCCCGACCTCGGCGCCATCCCCGACGCCGCGCCCCTGCCGCCGCTGCCGGTGCGCGCGCCGCTCACCGCGCCGCCCGATCCGCTGGCCGGCGGCCCGGTCGAGAGCTGCGCCACCTACGAGGCGAGCCGCTGCCTCGACGGCCGACAGCAGCGCTGCGCGGTCTACGACGCCCACGACGCGACCTTCGTCGAGCCCGATCCACTGCTGCGCCGCGTGCTGCACGCCGAGCGCCGGTACGAGCGCTACCACCAGCCCGACGGCCAGACCGTCCAGCGCGTGTTCACCGCCCCCACGCCGCCCGGCACCCCGGAGGCCGAGTGGGGCGATCCGGCCCGCCTGCACGGCTACGACGGGGCGGGCGACGCGGCCATCTGGACCGGCGTGGCCCTCGACGCCTACGCCCTCCGCTACGCCACGACCGGCACCGAGGCCGACTACGCCCGCATGGAGGCCAAGGCGCGGCGCCTGGTGGCGCTGTTCGACGTCACGGGCGTCCCGGGCTACCTCGCCCGCCATCATTGGGGTCAGCTCGCCGAGGACGCGCCGCGGGTCCAGGCGCAGGCGCCCGACTCCATCGTCGATCATCGCGGCGTCGACCACCGCGACCATGTCTTCGACCCCACGCGCCTCGAGGCCGCGCCATCGGTCTACCGCGAGGGCGTGGAGCTCGACGGCCAGGTCGTCCCCGTCACACCCATGTGGCATGGCAACCCGTCCATCGACCAGTACACCGGCCCCATGATCTCCTTCCCGCTCGTCCACGGGATGCTGCGCGACGACGCCCTGAAGGAGAGGCTCGCGCGCCACCTGGTCTGTTACGTCAAGCGCCTCGAACGCATCGAGATTCGCCACGTGCAGTCCAACCCCGACGTGCTGACGGCGGTGCAGTCTTTCCTGGGCGGCGGCCGGCTGCAGCTCGATCCCGGGGACATCGATCCCTCGGCGGTCGACACGGCGGTGGGCTTCGCGCTGCGACAGCTCAACGGCCGCAGTGCCGCGGACTTCGAGATGGGCTGCCCCGAGGATCTGCCCTGGGAGGCCGATCGCGTGATCGACCTCGAGGATCCCCTGTACTTCGCCCAGGCGCTCGGGCTCGTCAGCGACCTGATGAGCCGCGACCAGGAGCGCGCCGGCTCGCTCGACCACTTCTACGCGCCCAACATCCGCGGCGGCGACGCCATCCACCTGATGCACCTCGCCACGCTGGGCTGGTGGTTCACCGGCGAGGATCGCTTCCGACGCTTCCTCTTCGACGAGCTGATCGGCCGCCTGCACACCGTCGAGGTCGCCGCCACCGCGGGGGCGCTCGAGGTGCCGGACTGGTGCCGCGCGTTCTACGGCGGCCACATCACGTATCCAGCGCTCTGGAGCCTGATCAACCTGCTGCCGGCCGACGAGCCCGCCGTGCGGGACCTGCGCGACGCACTTCGCCGCGCGATGCACACCGAGTTCGAGCAGCGCGAGCGTGGTCCCCTGGCAGACCTGAAGTTCGATCTGTTGTACGCCGACGTGGCCCCCGACGACGAGGCCGACGCGGCCGAGGCTGCCCGCGACCGGGCGCGCGCGACGCTCGCGGTGATGGGCGGCAACGGCGGCATCCTGGACGATCCGCGCCGCACCTACGCCCTGCCGGTGGAGCGCGTGCTGGCCGAGTGGCCCGAGGGTACGATGTTGCGGTGCCCCAGCGCCGAGGAGCGCGGCGCCTGCGAGGACGGCGTGACGCTGCTCGGCGTCCACGTGGCCGGCGACGCGATCACCCGCCCCTGCAACGGCGGCCCCGCCGAGTGCGTGCTCGACGACGGCCTGTGCGCGGACGCGCTCACCGACGCCCCGCTGCCGCCCGCGCTGCGCGGCTTCACCGACTTCCTGTGGCAGCGCGGACCCTATGACATCGGCGCGGGCGGCAACGGTGGCTTCGAGCAATCGCCCGGGCTCGACCTGATCGAGCCCTACTGGCTGGCGCGCAAGACCGGGGTCGTGACCGAGGGCGCGGGCCTGGTCCTGGCATGGGAGGACGTCAGCGCCTGCGAGTGAGGTGCGCGGACCGTAGTCAGGGCAGCCCCTCGAGGTACTCGATGGTCACCGTCGTCCCCGGGGCCGGCGGCCGATCCAGGATGACCGCCTGGCCGCCCCCGCACTGCGCGTATGGCCGGATCGTGTACTCGCTCATCGCCAGCACGGTCGGCGGGACCACCTCGACGCACGGCCCCCCCTGCGCGGCGCTCTCGGTGCACGAGACGCTCACCCGCAGGGCGAAGTTGGCCGTGTCCGCGCGCTCCTCGCCGACGCACGCGCGCAGGCCGTCGGCGCCCTCGAACACCAGACAGGCAGGGGGCGCGTCCAGGCAGAAGGCCGCGAGGAAGTCGCCGCGGCTCGGGACGCGCAGGTCCAGCTCGGCCGAGCAGATGCCGCAGCCTGCGCCCACGCCCGGGGCGCAGCCCGCGCCGAAGCCCGCGGCCAGATCGCTGTAGCGTCCGCCGGCGAAGGCGGCGCCGTGGTCCGAACTGCAGCTCGGCTGGATGGGACCGGGGCACTGGCCATCGGGGCAGCAGCGCGCGACGTCGAGGGGCAGCCCCTCGCAGCCCTCGGGCATCGTGCCGCGCACGAAGGTCGCGGGGGCCCCGTCGGGGCCGATGAGCTGGTCGCCCACGAAGGCCCACACCGCGACCTGGCTCCACGGCTCGACCTTGAGGCCCCGAAGGAAGTCGGCGTAATCGCTCACCGGCGTCAGGCGCTCTGCGTCCCACGCGCAGTTGCTGTTCTCGGATCGGCTGACGACACACTCCTCGGCGCAAGCATCGGCGTCCCGACCGGGGCAGTCGGCCACGAAGCAGGCCGCGGGCCCGTCGGGGCAAAGCACCGGGTCACGGTAGCCGTCGGGCACACCGTCGCCGTCCAGGTCGCCGACGCCGGAGCGACAAATCGGTCGCGAGGACGCCGCCGGGTTGTCGGCCGGCGCGCTGCAGTCATCCTCGTCGCTGACGAAGACGACCACGAGCGCGGCGTCGGGCCGCAGGAAGTCGAGGGACTCGGTGCACTGCGGGTCAAAGCGACCGTCGCGGCAGCAGGACGCGAAGCGTTCTCCGTTCGGACCCGTGCACGACAGCGCCAGCCGCATCGCCTCGAGACCCTTCTCGAAGCCATCGCCCGTCGTGCCTCGCGTGGCCGCACAGCGGAACCAGGTGGCCGCCGTCTCGGTCGTCAGCTGACCGTCCCCCGAGGACAGGATGTCGGGCAGTACACCCGTCGCGAGCAGGTCCGCGCAGTCCGCCGTGTCGGGCGCGATGGGTTGCTCGCTCTGCGGATCGAGGCAGTTGACGCTCGGCACCGGGGCCGCGGGCGAGACGGAGAAGCGCCCCGCCTGCTCGCGATCGCTCACCAGATCGGTGCTGGTGACCGCCAGGCGGTAGTCCAGGCCTTCGAGCTCGGGCACGAAGCGCGCGAAGTTGCGTGCCAGGTTGGCCTGCTCCTCGCACATCGAGCCCGAGTCGTCGATCACGAAGAGGAAGTCGAGCTTGGGGCGACCCGGGAGCGTCGTGGTCTGGCGCCGGAGCGGGTAGACCGCCCGCGCGCCCGGGGCCGAGGGCGCCTCGGGCTGAGCTTCCGCGACGCAGGCGCCCTCGGCGCAGCGCTGGTCGGCGGGGCAGTCGGCGTCGGCCGTGCAGCGACCGGTGCTGGTGCCCAAGGGGGTCCGGCGGATGGATGGGCTCGGGCGTGATGAT
>CALBMW010000452.1 GCA_937896275.1 uncultured Myxococcales bacterium | reverse complement strand
GGATGATCACGGGCAGATCGGCGGTCGCGGGATCGGCCCGCAGCGCCGACAGGACGTCCAGCCCGGACACACCGGGCATCATCAGGTCGAGCACCATCGCCGAGAATCGGTCGGCACGCACGGCCACCAGGGCGTCGGCGCCTCCGTGGGCGCGCGTCACGAGCATGCCCTCCTGCTCGAGGCGCTTCGAGACGTGCTCGACGGCCCGCGGGTCGTCGTCGACTACAAGGATCCGGGGCACCTCGCCCGTCTCGCCTCCGGCCAGCCCGAGCGCCTGCACCGCGGCGATCAGGTCCGTGCCGGCGACCGGCTTCTGCAGCACCTCGACCGCGCCGAGCGCGAGGCCACGCTCCAGCTCGGCGACGATCGAGACGACGACCACCGGGATCCCCGCCAGGTCGGGCGTCTCCTTGAGCTTCGCCAGCAGATCCCAACCGGAGGGGCCCTGCGCGAACAGGATGTCGAGCAGGATGGCGTCGGGCCGCTGCCGCTGTGTCAGCGCCCACGCCTCGTCGCAGTCCGTCGCCTCGTCGATCCTGAAGCCTTCCTTCGACAGCCACCTCCGCGCCAGGCTCAGCGCGGCGGGGTCGTCGTCCACCACCAGCAAGCTGGGTCTTTGTGAACTCGCCGCGCGCGCCGCGACCGGCGAAGCGACCGACTGCCGCCGATCGCCGTCGCCGCGGGCGGCCGCCAACCGGACCCAGAAACGGCTGCCCGCGCCCACCTCGCTCTCGACGCCGAAGCTGCCACCGTGCAGCTCGACGAGGCTCTTGACCATGGCCAGGCCCAGGCCCGTGCCCTCGTACTTGCGATCGATGCCGCCATCGAGCTGCTCGAAGGCCCGGAACAGTCGCGCCCGATCCGCCGGTGAGATGCCGATGCCCGTGTCCACGACGGCGATCTCGACGTCGGCCCCCACGGTGGTGACCTCCACCCGCACGGCGCCCCCCTCGGGCGTGAACTTCACCGCGTTCGAGAGCAGGTTGTAGACGATCTGGCGGACCTTCCGGCCGTCGGCCTCGATGGCATCGAAGCCCGGCCTGATCGACTGCGCCAGCGTCACGCGACCCTTGGCCGCGCGCTCCTTCATGATCGTGAGGGCGTTGCCCACCAGCGAGACCAGATCGACCTGCTCGAGGTCCAGCTCCATCTTGCCGGCCTCGATCTTGGACAGATCCAGGATGTCGTTGATGAGGGACAGCAGGTGCCGGCCGCTCTCGAAGATCTCGCCGACGTAGTCGAGCTGCCCCGCCTCGAGATCACCCAGCAAGCCGTCCTTCAACACCTCGGAGAAGCCGATGATGGCGTTGAGCGGGGTGCGCAGCTCGTGAGACATGCTCGCGAGGAACTCGGACTTCATCCGGCTGGCGTGGGCGAGCTCGCGGTTCTGCGCCTCGATCTTGCGCGAGCGCTCGTTGAGCTGCCCGGAGAGATCGCGCAGCTCCTGGAACTGGCGGAACGCGTGCAGCCCGACGGCGACCTGGGCCGCCACCTGCGTGAGCCACGAGCGCTCGCGCGCGGTGAGCAGCGTCTGCGAGCCGCCGGCGAGGACGCCGAGCAGCCGGTCCCGGTGCACGAGCGGGAGCGCGAAGACCGTGGCCGCGCCGATCTTTCCCACGCCGGTGTCGAGGGCGAACTGCGCGTCCCCCGCCGCGTCGATGAACCTCGGTCGGCGCGCCGAGGCGACCTCGCCGATGAGGCCCTCACCGTTCTTGAAGGACGGCTGGCTGCTGCCCGGCGCCAGGCTGAGGCCTGCGGTCTGGACGAGCCCGCCCTGCCACTCGTCGTACTCGTAGAGGGCCAGCGGGCGATAGCCGGCCTCGTCCGCGAGCACGCGGAGCACCTCGGCCCCGGGGGTCGCGCCTTCCTCCTGCTCGTTGAGGGCGAGCATGACCCGGGCGCCGATGCGGTCGATGCGGGCGGCCGCCTCGAGCTCGAGGTTCTTCGCGGCGAGCACGGCGTCGGCCGCCTTGCGCGCGGTGATGTCGGTGCGGATGGCCACGTACTGGACGGGCTTCCCGGCGTCGTTCAGGAAGGGCACGATGGTCGTGTCCACCCAATAGAACGAGCCATCCCGCGCCCGATTCTTCAGCTCGCCCTTCCACACATGGCCCTGCGCGATGGCCGTCCAGAGCGACCGGATGAACTCCTTGGGGTGGTGCCCCGAGTTGATGATCCGATGGTCCTGCCCCAACAGGTCTTCGCGCGCGTACTTGGAGATGGCGCAGAACTTGTCGTTGACGTAGGTGATCCTGCCCTGCACGTCTGTGATCGCGACGATGGAGTGCTCGTCGAGGGCCGCCTTGAGGTTATGCAGCTCGCTGAGCGCGGCGAGCGTCCGGTGCTCGGCCGCCCTGCGATCCGAGATGTCGCGCGTGATCCCGGTGAACATGCGCTCGCCGCCGACCTGCATCTCGCTGACCGACAGCTCGAGGAGGAAGCGCGAGCCGTCCTTGCGCACGCCCTCGACCTCGCGGCCGATGCCGATGATCCTGCGCTCGCCGGTGGTGAGGTAGCGCTCGAGGTAGCCGTCGTGACCCGATCGGTGGGGCTCGGGCGTCAACGCGCTGATGTTCTGCCCGATGATTTCGGCGGCCGTGTAGCCGAAGATGCGCTCGGCCGCCGGGTTGAAGGACCGGATCACGCCCTTGGCGTCGATGGTGATGATACCGTCGACAGACCGTCTCGATGACGGCCTTGAGCTGGCTGGCGAGGTCCACGGTCTGATGGTCGGTCACGGATCTCCTGCGGGTCGGCGATCGGGCGCCGGTCGGGCTGCAGATGGCGGTGTCATGCGGCTGAGTGCTGTGTGGTACCGGTCGTGTCGGCGGACGGCTGGGTCCCCCCGGCGGACACCTCGTCCAGGATGGGGCGAACCTGCTGCGGCGTGATGGGCTTGAGCAGGATGTCATGCACGCCGAGCCGCCCGAGCTGAGCGATTCGGGGCGTGGAGAGGTGCCCGCTGGCCACCACGAAGCGCACGCACCGCAACCCGGGCAGCTGCCGGGCGCGTCGGATCAGCTCGATGCCGTCGACGTCGGGGAGCTCGATGTCGACGAACGCCAGGTGAGGCACGACCGTGCCGAGAAGCAATGCGGCCCACACGGCGTCCGCCGCGTGATGGACCTCGGCGTTGGGCTCGAGCAGCCGGAGCAACCGGACGAAGGCGGTCGCGTGCTGAGCCTGGTCTTCAACGACGAGGATGCGAGGCCCGTGGGACCCCGGTGTGATCGCGGCCGCGCTGTGTTGCGCCGCGACGAAGGCCTCGAGATCGGCGGGGTCGACGCGCCAGTGCCCACCCGCCGTGCGCGTACCGGCGATCTGTCCGGCGCGCAGCCACCGGAGGAGCGTCCGCGGGCTGACGCCGACGCGCAGCGCGGCCTCGGTGGTCGTCTCGAGTGGGGGGTCCTCGGTCGTCG
>CALBMW010000451.1 GCA_937896275.1 uncultured Myxococcales bacterium | reverse complement strand
CCCCGGGCCCCGGTTCGCCGCCGACCCCGGGGCTGCCGCCCACGCCGGGGACGCCGCCCTGACCAGGCGAGCCGCCGGCGCCCAGGCCAGCGTCGACCTCGCCGCACTGACAGGCCGCGTAGGTGCCATCCTCGGCGCAGAGCTGGGTGCTCTGGCTGCCGTCCGGGCAGGGACACTCCACCGAGGCCCCGACCGCGCACCCCTCACTGCTGTCACCGCCGCCGGGGTGACATCCGCCCAAACATGCCGCGAACAACGCCCAAGCGATCCTGCGCCAACCCATCACCACGCCTCCTGAATCTGCGAACATGAGGCGCGCACTGTAGCAGCACCGCCGCCGAGGTTTCACGTGCGAGGCGGGCGCGTTGCGCACCGACGGGACCGCGGCTATCGTCCCGTCGCGGTGAGCAGCGACACCTTCAGCTTTCAGTCGATCGGCGTGGTGCGAAGCACCTGGCGGCAGAAGCTCGGGACGCCGCGGCAGGCGGGGCTCGTGCCCGCCGCGCTGGGCACCCTGCGCCTGACGGCCGATCTGGCGCCCGCGGCGCGCGGGCTGAGCGCGTTCAGCCATGTGTGGCTCATCTTCGTCTTCGATCGGCACGTGGGCGGCCCCGCCCCGCTCGAGGTCCGACCACCGCGCCTGGGCGGCGCCAGGCGGGTCGGGGTCTTCGCCAGCCGTGCGCCCTATCGTCCCAATCCCATTGGGCTTTCGGCGGTTCGCCTGCTGGGCCTGGACGCTGAGCCGGACGGCGCGGTCACGCTGCGCCTCGGTGGCCTCGACCTCGTCGACGGCACGCCCATCCTCGACGTGAAGCCCTACTTGCCCTACGCGGACGCCCTGCCCGACGCGTCGGCCGGCTGGGCCGAGGCCCCGCTGCCCGATCTGGGGGTTCGCTTCGCACCGCGAGCAGAGGCGGCGCTCACTGGCCGCGCCGAGCTGCGAGCGCTGGTGCGGGCGACGCTGCGCCTCGATCCGCGCCCGGCCCACGCGCGCCTTCCAGAGGCGCGAACCTGGGCCACGCGACTCGAGGACGTGGACGTACGTTGGCGCGTGGACGCCGACGGCGTGTGCGTGGACGCGATCGAGCGGGCCGAGTGAGGCGGACCCCGACGAACCTCGGCTCGTCAGCTCCCGGGCGCGCCCTGGCCGACCTTCAGATCCAGGGTGAACGCGTCGCTCTTCAGGGCGACTCGGCTCAGCTCGACGGCATAGGACCCCTTGCCCAGGCTCAGGCGGGTGCCGGTCGCCACCGTCTTCGTGTAGTCGAAAACCTTCTCGGTGATGCCCAGGATGTCGAGGGCGACCGACAGAAGCGGTGGGCCAACGACCTCCTCGATCTGGCCGTTGTCGAAGCCGACCTTCAGCTTCCCCTTGTCCAACGAGACGACGGGATCGGCGCCGGCGCGGGCCGCGATGCACAGGCCATCCTGGCGCGCCTCGGGGGCGTGGGTCCAAACCAGCGCCTTGAGCGGCCGGGCGCCGCCCTCCCAGGCCATGCCCCCATCCAGCTCCCCCTTCGCGTCGGCCTTGCCGTCGCGTGAGTAGCGCGCCGGTAGATCGCCGCGCGCGATGGCCCAGTTGCCCAGCTTGGCCACGGTGTCGGCCGAGATCATGACGCGCACGGTGTCGGCGCCGGCGCCGATCTGGGCAGGCAGGCGCAGTCCTTGGGCTGCGAGGGTGGTGCGGGCGGCCACGCGCCAGCCCCCGCGTACGGAGCTCAGCGAGAGGGCCGCGATCGGGACCGCCGGCATCTTGACCGTGAACTGAGCCACCTCGCCCAGGGGCGTCAGCAGTTGGCGCCGGATCAGCCCGTAGGTCTGCCTCGCGAGCGCCTCGACGCCCGCCGTCGCGTATCGGCGCACGGCGCTCTTGGACAGCACCAAGCGGGCGGGCGACGGCACCAGCGCGTAGAGGGCGTCGGTGAGCCGGCCGACGGCGGCATCGTCAATGCGGGGCTCGACCTTCTCGAAGAGGTCGGCCCGCAGCGCGATGCGCATGGTTCCCTTCTGGGTGTCGAAGACGATGGGCGCGGCCGCGGCCAGGCGCATGCCGAAGAGGGTGCTGCCGCCGCGCTTGACGTCGAGATCGAGGTCGAAGCGGGCCGCGTCGTCGCGGTCGATGGCCACCGTCAGGCTGCGAGCCTTGAAGTCGAACTTGCCGGCGTAGCGCCCGACGTCTCCGAGCCCCGGCAGGTCGAAGCTGACCCCGGGCAGCGAGCGGATGGCGCCGTCGAGCCAGGACCTGATGAGCGCGTCGGGGATCTCGACGCTCAGGTGCGGACCGCCCGAGGACTCCCCTCCTTGCTGTGCCTCGAGGAAGGTCTGGCGGCTGCTCGACACCTTCTGGCAGGCGCCGCAGGCGGACAGTCCGAGGGCGAGCGCGAGCAAGCAGGTCACGGATGCGAGGCGTGGGGCAGGCACGTTCATGCGGACTCCGATGCGTTCGATGGGGGTGTACCGCGGTCGGCCGGCCACGCCAAGCTGTGCGCGCCCGTCGCATCGGCCCATGGCCGGGGACGCGTTGCGTGGTCCGGCTGGCGCCATGGTCGCGACGACGCGCAGCATGGACCTTCCAAGCACTACTTCTGCCGGGAGAAGTGCCTGCCGGGAGAAGTGCCTGCCGGGAGAAGTGCCTGGCACTTCTGCCGTGAGAAGTGCTGCAGCTGCCGTGAGAAGTGCCTGGCACTTCTGCTGCCGTGGCCTGGGTGGTCCGGATCTCGACGCTGCGCCCCTGCGCCGCGTACTTCTCGACGTTGCTGAGCAGGTTGCCCGGCATCTGCCCCAGCGTGTCCGCGTCTAGGCCCACGCGCTCCGGCGCGCCGGCCACGAAGTCCACCTCCAGCCCCGCCGCCGCCAGCGACGGGCGAACTGATCGAGCACCTGGCCCACCACCCGCGGCGTCGGCCGCACGGTGAGCGTCTCGCGCTGATGCCGCGCGAAGGCCAGGATGTTGGCGATGGGGCGGCTCAGCTGCTGGCTCTCGCCCACGATGATCCCCACGTAGCGCCCCGCCCGGTCGTCGGCGTCGAACAGCTCTTCTTCGAGCAACTCCGCGTACATGTGGATGTTGGTGAGTGGTGCTTTGAGTTTGTGGCTCACCTGGTTGACGAAGCTCACGCGCTGCGCGGCGCGGCGGATCTCGCGGGGGCTCTCGGCATAGAACCACGCCGCGAGCAGCAGCAGCGCGAGCGCGACGCCCCCCAGCCCCGCCCACGGCGCCACGCTGGCGCCCGGCGCGGCCGGCGGCACGCCGTACC
>CALBMW010000450.1 GCA_937896275.1 uncultured Myxococcales bacterium | reverse complement strand
CCAGCAGGGGTGCCGGGCACTTCTTCCAGCGCCGCAGCAGCCGCCCAGCAGAGGCGCTGCTGGCAGGGGTGCCGGGCACCTCTTCTTGGGGCACCTCTTCTTGGGCAGCCACGGCCAGGGGTCGAGACCCGCTACTTGACACTTGCCCTGGCCGCAGGTCCGACCCCCGCCCGACGCCCGACAGGCAAGTGTCAAGTGGCGGGCCTTGACCCCGACAACCGAGCGAGCGGCAGCAGCCCCAGGTGGCACCAGGGAACTACGCGCGGCCCCGGACCGCGCCGCAGCAGCCGCCCAGCAGAGGCGCTGCTGGCAGGGGTGCTGCTGGCAGGGGTGCCGGGCACCTCTTCTTGGGCAGCCACGGCCAGGGGTCGAGACCCGCTACTTGACACTTGCCCTGGCCGCAGGTCCGACCCCCGCCCGACGCCCGACAGGCAAGTGTCAAGTGGCGGGCCTTGACCCCGACAACCGAGCGAGCGGCAGCAGCCCCAGGTGGCACCAGGGAACTACGCGCGGCCCCGGACCGCGCCGCAGCAGCCGCCCTGGCCCCGGACCGCGCGGGCAGAGGTGCCGCGGGCAGAGGTGCCGGGCACTTCTTCCGGGGCAGGGCACTTCTTCCGGGGCACCTCTTCCAGCGTGGCGTCCACGGCCGGCGCCGGCCCACATCGGCGCACGCGCCGCCCCGTCACTCCGGTCGCGGCAGCGCGCACCGCAGGCCCGTGTGCAGCGCGCGGCGGTTCGGATCGATGATGTCGTGGTGGTCGTTCGTGAGCTCGACGCTGTCGGACCGGCTGTAGTAGGCGCCGCCGCGCACGAACTGGTGCCCGATGTCGCCGGTCTCCTGCGAGGTGCCGACCGTCGACGTGAACTCCGCAGCGTTGCCCGCCATGTCGCACAGGCCATTGGCGCTGTCGCCGGCGCGGTGGGTGCACACCGGCAGCGTGGCGGCGGTGTCGACGCCGTCCTCGGCGGTGCCACACCCCGCGCCCTCGCCCGCGTTCATCACCGCATGGGCGCAGTCGGGAACCTCGTCGCCCCAGGGATAGGCCTGCGGACGCCCACGGCGGGCCTCGGCCTCCCACTCCTCGCTGGTCGGCAGGCGGCCGCCCGCCCAGGCGCAGAACGCGCCGGCCTCGGCCGGGAGAACGCAGTTGACGGGGTGATCACCCCGGCCGGTGAGGCCGGTGTTCGTCGGGCAGAAGAAGCCGATGATGTTCTGGTCGGGGCAGCAGTCGGCGGGCGCCGCGGGGCACGCGCCCGCGTCCGCGCAGCGACGGTACTGGTCGACGGTGACCTCGCTGCGCGTGAAGCACAGACCCGCGTCCCCGCTCGCGACCCACTCGATGCCGCCCATCCCCGCGCCGGCGCAGGCCGCCAACCAGTCCACGCACTGATTGTCCTGACAGACGGCGGTCGCCCCCTGGCACGTGCCGCAGTCCATGCCGCCGGCCGTCCCGCACGCCTTGCCCTCGCAGGGGTCCTCCACCTCGACGCACCGGTTCGCCTCGCAGACGGCGGTGGCGCTCGCACAGGTGCCGCACTCGGTCCCCTGGACGCGCCCACACTCCGCCGCGCTGCAGGGATCGGCCTCGCCCGCCGCGTCGACAGGGAGCGCCGCGTCGGAGCGCCGAAAGCTGGCGTCGTCGCTGCCGCGCCCTGCATCGACCCTGGGCCCGAACCCGGGCAACCTGCACTCCGATCCGTCGTCCGCGCAGACGTACCCCGACGCGCACTCGTGGGCCGCCGTGCGGCAGTCGAAGTCGCTGGTCGAGTCGCACGCCGACAGAAGGCACGCCGCCGCCAGCGGAAACGCGAACCTCATACGCCTTGGCTCCTTGGGGTGCACGACCGCGTGCACCGTCTACGGCTCGCCGAACGCCGACGTCCTGGTGAGTGATGAGTGATCAGATCGACGCAGGTGCGGTGATCAGAGATCCTCGATCAACATCCCCAGCCCCTGCACATCGGGGTCCTGCGTGTTGTCGTACATGAAGTCCTGAATCCAAACGCTCGGCCCGACCACGCGCGCCTTCGCGTAGAACCCAAAGGCCCCACGGTAGGTGGCCTCCTCGCCCCGCAGCACCCGCCAGCTCCACGTCGGCTCGTCCTCGGGGCCGCCCTCGAGGCGGCGCGCGATGAGCAGGTCGTGGCCCGTCGCGTCCTGGTAGACCACGAAGGGGCGCCCGTTGGTGTCGAGGCGGATCGAGCAGTCCTCGCCGACCACGTGCAGGCTGTGATCGCGGCCGTCGAAGCCGACGCGCACGCCGTCATCGATGTACTCCCAGCGGCCGAGCTCCGGCGCCAGGTAGTAGAGCGAGTCGGTCAGGCCGTCCTGCAGGCACAGGTGGGTGTTGCCCTCGGCGTCGAGCGTGATGTCGATGTTGCTGCCCATGTCGCGGTCCCGCTCGGGGTGGCCCCAGCCGCCGAGCTGCTCGGGCTCGCTGAAGCCCGCGTCCTCGAGGCGGCTGCGCCAGGCCGACGCCTGCGTTCGGTCATACCAGACCACCACCGGATTCCCTTGCGCGTCGCGTACTTGCGAAGTGTGCAGGCCCGTCCCCTCGGGATAGGAGCCCGTCTCCGGATCGGCCTCCGGCAGCCCCACGCTCTGCAGCACGAAGGGCGCGTTCCAGTCGCCCTCGGCGCCGGGCCTGCCGTTCTTGGCCAGCACGTAGCGCACCTGACTGACGAACCCCTCGCCGTCGGCCAGGCTCTCGGTGCGGTAGGCGATGCCCGGCACCCCGCGCGCGTCCACCGAGATGCTCGTGAAGCGGCCCGCGCCCCCCTCGCCGTCGAGCGTCGCCGTGGTCCAGGTGTAGCCCTGGCCGCCCGGCGTGCCGAGCGCGTACTTCAGGGCCTCGTTGCCCTCGTCGCGGTAGGCGACGTGCAGCGTGCCGTCCGCGGCGGCGGCGATGCTGGTGTAGCGCCCCACGTCGTCGCCCCGCCCCACGATGCCCCCCCGCGGCCCGCTCGGGCCCGCCGTCGGGCGCGTGTTGGCGGGGACGCCGTCGATCCACCGGTACTCCCAGCCATTGTTGACCGTGTACTTGCCAATCACGAGGTCTCCGTTGGTGTCGTCGTAGGCGCTCGTCCAGCCCACGCCGTCGATCACCACGAAGTCGCTGAAGCGCCCCACCTTGGGCATCGCGAGCGGCTCGAGCTCGACGCAGTTGCACTCGACGTTCTGCCGCGCGCAGGAGGCCTCGTCGATCTCGCCCTCCTGCGTGAGCATCACCTCGAAGCCGGGCTCGCAGTCCATGTCGC
>CALBMW010000449.1 GCA_937896275.1 uncultured Myxococcales bacterium | reverse complement strand
GTCGAGCACGGCGCGCTGCTCGTGGGCGGCGGCGCGGGCGGCGTCCTTGTCGCCGAGCGCATCGTGCACCTCGCGCAGGATGCGCAGCGCGTCGCTGCGGTCGTCCGCGCTCAGGCGGCCGTCGGGGTGGGCCAGCGCCTGCCGGATGGGTCCCTCGGGCGCCGCGGCGGCGCGCCGCACGGTCTCGAGCAGCGCGGCGTCGCCGGTCCCCTCCGCGCACGCGGTGGCGTAGTACGTCGAGTCGCCGGCGGCGGCCGTGGCGCCCGACGTGACCTCGGCCCGGTGGTCGAGCCAGAAGCGGGCGCAGTCTGCGAAGGCCCCTCGCCCGTGCATCACCTCGAGGATCGAGACCACGATCCCCGGTCGGCGGATCCAGCCCGCGGGCGCCGCGGCGAGGGCCGCGCGCCACGCCTTCTCGGCGGCCACCCGGTCGTCGCCTGCCGCGGCACGGTCGCCCCTCGACGCCTGATCGCCGAAGGGCGTGGTAGCGGCCTTGCGATGCCCGGCGGCGCCGGCCTCGAGGAAGCCGCGGAAGGCCTCGACCGACGCGCCGCCCACCTGCCGGGCCTGCACGGCCTCGTCGGCGGGGCGGGTGACGTAGAAGGTGGGCCAGGCGGCGATGGGCAACACCGTCAGCGCGGCGGCGTTCTCCGGGCGGTCGGTGTCGAGCGCCAGCCACACGAAGCGATCGGCCATCGCGACGATGGCCGGATCCTGGAGGACCGTGTGCTTCATCGACAGGCATGTGTGGCACCAGGGCGCCCACAGATCGATCACCAACGGCTTGTCCGCGGCGCGGGCGGCGGCGCGGGCGGCGGGGTAGTCGTCGTGCATCCAGGGGATGGTCGGCGCGGCGGCGGCGGTCAGGGGCAGCGCCACGGCAAGGGCCAGGGCGACGAACAGGGACGAACGCATGGCGGACCTCGCAGGCGACGGGCGGCGCGCACGTTAGCAGGTTGGACGCCGGCCGGTGGATCCCACGGCGCCTGGGCGCGTATCAAGACGCCATGCACGCGCTCCTGCTCACGCTGTTCCTTCTCGCCGCGCCCGCCCCCGCCGAGGTGACGATCCGCCTGCAGCCGCTCGGTGCGGTGCCCGCCGATCTGGTGCAGGACGCCCAGGCGGCGCTTCGGACCGAGCTGGGCGTGCGGGTCGAGGTGCTGGCGGCCGCGCCGGTGCCCAAGGCCGCCTGGTACCCGCCGCGGAGGCGCCACCGGGCCGACATCATCATCGACGGCCTCGCGGCGACCTACGCCGATCAGGCGGCCACGGTGAAGGTGCTCGCGCTCACCGTCGGCGACATCTCGACCACCAAGGGGGCGCACCGCGATTGGGGTGTGTTCGGCCTTGGACACCTGGGCGGACGCGCCGCGGTGGTCTCCAGCCACCGCCTGCGCAAAGGCGCCCGAAATCGCGCACACCTGCTGCGCCGCTTCGCCCACACGGTGGTGCACGAGGCGGGGCACACGCTGGGCCTGGCGCACTGCCTCGAGCCCGCGTGTCTGATGCAGGACGCGCACGGCACCATCACCAACACCGACAGCAGCGAGCACCTCGGCCCGGCCTGCCGCGCGCAGCTCGGCCTGCCATCGCGCTGAGCACCGATCGGGCGGGCGTCGGCGGCGTCCTGACACGCTTGCATCGTCGGGCCCGGACGTTGATCCTCCGCGCACCCAAGACGCCGGAGCGAGGTTGCCCGTGATCCCCGAAAAAGGCCGTGACAAGAAGGACTTGCTGGTCGAGATGCAGGCCATGCGCGAGGGCGACGCCAACTGGCAGGACGCCCGCACGTGGAGCATGGTCTATTACGCGGGCGAGCAGCACCACGACTTCCTGAAGCAGTCCCACAACCTGTTCTTCGCCGAGAACGGGCTGAACCCCATCGCCTTCAAGAGCCTCAAGCGCATGGAGGCCGAGGTGGTTCGCATGACCGCCTCGATGCTCCACGGCGACGAGAAGACGGTCGGCACGATGACCTCGGGGGGCACCGAATCCGTGTTGCTGGCGGTGAAGGCCGCCCGCGACCGCGCCCGGCGCCACAAGCCCTGGATCCGGCGCCCCGAGATGGTCGTGCCGCGCACCATCCACGTGGCCTTCGGCAAGGCGGCCCACTACTTCGGCGTCAAGGCCCGCTACGTCGACGTGGGCCCCGACCAGCGGGCCGACGTGGGCGCGATGCGCAAGGCCATCGGGCGCAACACCGTGCTCGTCGCGGCGTCGGCCCCTCAGTACCCCCACGGCGTCGTCGATCCCATCGAGGAGCTCGGCGCGGTCTGCGAGCTGGCCAAGGTTCCCCTGCACGTCGACGCCTGCTTCGGCGGCTTCGCCCTGCCGTGGATCGAGAGGCTGGGCCGCCCGCTGCCGGTCTGGGACTTCCGCGTGGACGGGGTCACCTCGATCTCGGCCGACGTGCACAAATACGGCTACGCGGCCAAGGGCGCCTCGGTGGTGGTCTACCGCGACATGAGCTACCTGCGTCATCAGTTCTTCGTGTCGACCGACTGGCCGGGCGGCATCTATGCCTCGCCCAGCATGCCGGGCACGCGGCCGGGGGGCAGCATCGCGGCGGCCTGGGCGGCCATGAACGCGCTCGGCTGCGACGGCTATCTGAGGTTGATGCGCACCACGCTCGAGGCCGTCGACGCGCTCAAGGCCGGCATCGCCGAGATCGACGGCATCGAGGTCGTGGGCGAACCCCAGGCGACGGTGGTGGCCTACCAGTCCACCGACGCGACGCTCGACATCTACGCGGTGGCCGATCGCCTCGAAGCGAAGGGCTGGACGGTCGACCGCCAGCAGGCGCCGGCGTGCATCCACCTCACCGTCAACGCGCACAACCTGCCGGTCGTGGAGTCCTACCTCGCCGATCTGGCCGAGGCGGTCACCTGGTGCCGGTCGCACCCCGAGGCCTCGGCGTCGGGGAACGCCGCGATGTACGGGATGATGGCCAAGATCCCGTTCCGCGGCCTGGTGAAGCTCAGCGTGGGCAAGATCATGGAGGCCATGTACTCGGGCGATGGAGAGATGCCCGATCTGGCCAACCTGGGCGCAGGCGAGGACGACGGGCTCATCCTGCAGGCCATCCACAAATACGGCGACCAGGCGATGGCGCTGCTCGACCGCGTGCAGGCGGGGCGCAGCGCGATCGCCGCCCGCCTGGGCCGCGGCACGCGCTGACCCTGAGGGTTCAGGCCGGAAAGCGCGCCGAGAAGGTGGCCCCGTGGCCCGGGGCCGACACGGCGGTGAGGTGCCCGCCG
>CALBMW010000448.1 GCA_937896275.1 uncultured Myxococcales bacterium | reverse complement strand
CGCCGCGCGGGGCCTCGAGGGTGACGTCTCGCGCTCGATCCCCGAGCGAGGCGGCGACGTCGATCTCGTGCGCGTCCAGCCGCGTCGCGTGCGCTTCTGGTTCGGCAGCCACGCCGACATCGACGAGGCGCGCGTGGTGCTGCAGTATCCGCCCACCCTGGGCAGCGCCCGCTTCTCGGTGCGCCTCTACCACCGGCGCCGGCCCGATCCGGACGGCCTGCCGCTGAGCACGGCCGGCGGCATCCAGATCGGCGCGCTCTTCGACATCGTGCCCGACGACGGGGACTACTCCGAGGTCTACGAGGTCGAGGACGTCAAGCTGCGCGTCGAGGACGTCGACATCGTCGAGCGCAGCCTGTTCGTCGGGCAGGTCGAGGAGGGCGGCGGCCTGGCGGGGCCGGTGGCCTTCCATGTCGACAACGACTTCGGCGGCGTCGACGCGGATCAGGACAACGGCTTCGACCTCAATGGGGTCATCTCGCCGATCCCGACCTCCGGCCCGCTGGAGCAGCTGACCTGGCGGAGCGCGGGGTTGGTGAGCGACGCCTCGGACGCGGACCGCATCGAGCCCGAGCAGATCCGCGTGGATGGGCTGCCGATGGTACTCGCGCGCGGGCAGCGGCAGGCGGCCGACGTCAGCGTCGATGTGCCGGCGGCGACGCCCATCGGGGTGTACCGAGGACGGCTGGACGTCTTCGAGGACAACAACCTGGACGGGATGCTCACCGGCGGCGAGCCGCTCGACGGCGTAATCGTCACGGTGGTGGTGGGCGTCCCACCCGACGGCGGCATCGACCTGGGCCCGCCCGACAGCGCGGTGGACGCCGCCGTCGACGGGGGTCCGGAGGCCGGCGCCGAGGACGCGGGCGACGCGGTCGTGCCGGGCGACGCGGACGCGGCCGAGGTGCCGGACAGCACGCCCGACGCAGGCCGCGATGGTGGCCCCTTCCGGGATCTGGGCGGCGACTTCAGCGACGGCGGTCGCGGTCGCGACGGCGGTGCGGGCTTCGAGCTCGGATCCCCCCGCGGAGGCGCCTTCAGCTGCTCGACGAGCGCCGGCACGACGAGCGCCGGGCCGCCCCTGCCCTTGCCGCTCTTTGCGGCGCTGTTCATCCTGGCCCTGTGGCGGAGGCGACGCGCATGAGGACGCTGACTCAGGCGCTGGTGCTGCTGGCGGCGACCGTCGCCGCGCACCCCGCCGCCGCGCAGGGTAACGCGCGCCGCTTCTACCCGTCCCCGGTGCTGTCGCCCTACCTGACCCTGGACGGCACGCACACGCAGGGCGACGGTGAGCTGGCCGGCGGCCTGCTGGCCTCCTTCGAGCGGAGGCCGCTGGTCTTCTTCAACGACGGCCAGCGCACCGCGGACATCGTGTCCTATCGCCTCGCGACCGACGTCAGCGGCGTCTACGGCCTGCTGCCCTGGCTGGATCTCGGCGTGACGGTGCCCTTCGTGCTCCTTCAAGACGGCCGACAAGTGCAGCGCGCGGATGACCTGACCGCCTCGGCGCTCGGCGATCCGGGGGTGGCGCTGAAGGCCGAGCTGGTGGACAAGCTCGAGCTCGGGGTGGGCCTGGCGCTCATCGCGCACGCCACCCTGCCCTTCGGCGACGCGTCGGCCCTGGGGGGCGAGCCCAACGCGACGATCGCCGGGCGCGCTGCGCTCGAGGTGCCGTGGGGCGACCGCTTCGACGTGACCCTGAACGCCGGCTACCGGGCGCGCGAGCAGACCGCCCTCGAGGACGTCACGATCGACGACGAGCTGCTGTTCGGGCTCGGCGGCAGCCTGCGCTTCACGCCCGCGGTGGCGGGGGTGGTCGAGGTCAACGCGGCCACGGCCGCGACCGACGTCTTCGGATCGGCCGAGACCACGCCGGTCGACGGCAACATCGGCGTACGCCTGCGGCTCTGGCGCGGGCTGGAGCTGGTCACTGGGGCCGGCGCGGGCCTGCGACCGGGCTACGGATCGCCCGCCTGGCGAGCCTTCGTGGGGGTGGAGGCCGCGCCCCGCCGGCACGACTTCGACGGAGACCGCCTCGCTGACGGCTGGGACGACTGTGTCGAGGTGCCCGGCCAGCCGGCCTACGGCGGCTGCCCGACGCCGGTCGCGCAAGCAGCGACCAAGGCGCCCACCCGGGACACCGACGGCGACGGCGTGCTGGACGCCCTCGATCAGTGCCCCTACCTGCCCGAGGATCGGGACACCTTCCGCGACGACGATGGCTGCCCCGACGCAGACAACGACCTCGATCTCATCGCGGACGCCTATGACGGCGACAGCGTGGGCGCCGAAGACTGGGACGGCTTCGAGGACGACGACGGCATCCCCGACCTGGACAACGATCGCGACGGCGTGGCGGACTTCCGTGACGCCTGCCCCCTGGAACCTGGCGGGCGAGACGGGTGCCCGGGCAGCCCCCCCCTCGAGGCCGACGCGATGGCCGGGGAGGCGGGGCTGATGCGGGCGGGCGGGCCCGACGCGCCCTGGGTGCTCGGGCACACCATCCACCCCGCGCGGCCCATCGTGTTCCAGACCGCCAAGCCCGAGCTGACGCCCGAGATGGCGCCGGTGCTCGCGGCCCTGGCCGAGTTCATGGCGGCCAACCCGACCCTGGGCCCCGTCGAGGTCGGCGTCCACGTCGCGGCCAACGGCCACCGGCAGCGCGAGCACTGGCTGTCGAATCGCCGGGCCTACACGATCGTGCAGGCCCTGGTCGCCTACGGGGTGGAGCCCAAGCGCTTGCTGGCGCGCGGCTACGGGCCCGAGATGCCGGTCGACACCAACGACACGCCTGAAGGGCGGGCCAACAACCGTCGCGTCGAGCTGCGCGTCGTGGCGACGTTCGAGCGGCCGACGCATGGGCCCGGGGGGCCAAGGGCGCCCTCCGAGGCCACGCCGCCGCCCCAGCGGGAGTGGAACGCGCCGGGCGAGGTCGTCCTGCGTCCCAGCACGCCCATCGTGTTCGTGGCCTACAAGACGCGCCTGACCCCCGAGGCCGAGGCGCCGGTGGCCGAGCTGGCCGAGCGCCTGCGCGCGAACCCGGCCTGGCGCAGGGTCGAGGTGGGGGTTCACACCGACGGCACGGGCGCGCCGGGCTACAAGCTGCGCCTCAGCCAGCAGCGCGCCAAGGTCGTGCGCGAGGCGCTCATCCGCCTCGGGATCGAAGCGGAGCGGCTGGTGCCAAAGGGCTATGGCGGCACCCGGCGCATCCGCCCCGACCGAAGGCCCGCGGACCGCGCCACCAATCGCCGCGTCGAGCTGAGGGTGCTCGAGGATGGTGGCCTGTCGATGCTGCTCCCGGGGGTGAGGCGATGAGCCCGCTGCATGAGCGCGCGCCGTGGCTGGCGCTGCCGTGGCTGGCGCTGCCGAGGCTGGCGCCGCCGTGGCTGGCGCTGCTGCTGGGGCTCGCCGTGGCCCTGCTGCCCCCGCGCGCAGAGGCCCAGGGGGACGCCGACGCAGGCGCCGCGGCGCCGCGCATCCGCATCAGGCTGACGGCGGAGGACGTGGGCCTCGAGGGCGACAGCGAGTCACCGGGGCCGGCCGAGGAGCAGCCGCGGGGCCGCCCGATCCGCCTGCGGGGGGAGTCGCCGGGTCCAGGCGAGCATCGCGCGGTCGAGCCCCCACCGCGGGGCCGGCCGGTGCGCGTCTTCGAGCCGCCAGCCGACGACGACGTGTCGGGGGTGGGCCCCTCGGACGAGCCGCCGGAGCCGGCCGCCGACGCCGAAATGCCACTGGAGGTGGGCCCCATGCCCCCGGCGTGGCCACGTCGCCCTGCTCACACCGTTCGGCGCGACTGGTCGCCGCTCGAGGGGACCGGGGACGCCGACGGTCGCAAGACCAAGTGGGGCATCGTCGAGACGGTCACCCCGCTGCAGGCCGCACGGCAGCGCGGCCTGGCCGGCGGCGAGGAGATCGAGTTCGCCCGCATGGTGCAGTTTCGCCACGACTCGATTACCTTCGCGCCCCCGTCTGCCGACGCGCTGCAAGAGATCGTGGATCACCTGCAGGCCACGCCCGAGATCCGGTTGCTGCTGATCGAGGGTCACACCGACCAGACCGGCACGCTGCACTACAACCAGAAGCTCAGCGAAGCCCGCGCGAGCGCCGTGCGCGAGGCCTTGGTACATCGCGGCGTGGCGCCCGAGCGACTGGTGGCCTACGGCTACGGTGAGACGCGGCCGGCGTCGCGCGAGCGGGCGGCCAACCGGCGGGTCCTGTTCCGCCTCGTCGAGGGTGACCGGCGCGCGCTGATGCGACGCGCCGCGTCGGAGTGGGGCCAGGCCGCGGTCGTGGGCCTCTGGGGGGACGCCGATTGGGTCCCGACGCCCCAGACGGACGCCGACCAGACGGACGCCGACCAGACGGACGCCGACCAGACGGACGCCGACCAGGCGAGCGCCGCGACGCCGCCGGAGGCGTTGCCCTGGCAGGCGGTGACGATCAAGGCGCAGTTCGGCGAGGGGACCGATCTGCGCACCGGGCCGGGGGCGCGCATGCTGATTCGCATGCCCGATCTGACGCGCGTGACCTTGGAGCCCGACACGCGGGTGCGGCTGGGCAAGATCTTCTACGACCGTGGCGGCAAGACCTACCTGGCCCTGCGGTTGCGTGCCGGCAGCATCTCGGTCATGGCCAACCCGCTCGAGCGCGGGGACGCGCGAAGCCTGGTGTCCTTCGCGAGCGGCAGCGTCGAGACGACGGCGGCTGACTTCGATCTGGCCGTCGACGATCAGGGCGTCGGGCGCCTGACGCTGGACCGCGGTCACGTTCAGGTGGCCACGGGTGGGCCCAACTCGGTGGGCGTCAGCCAGGGGCAGACGCTGTCGCTCGGCGACGCCGACGCCGAGCCCACCGGTCGGCTGGCCGCGCCCCGCATCGTGGGGCCGCTGCAGGGCGCCCTCCCCGAGACCCCGGCCCTGACCTGGTTACCCGTGAAGGGCGCTGCGCGCTATCGGGTCGACGTGGCCGGTGAGGTCGACTTCTTCCAGCCGGTCACGCGCGCCTTCGTCGACGCCTCGACGCTGACCCCCGAGGGATTGGGCCGCGGGTCGACCTGGTACTGGAGAGTGCGCGCCGTGAGCGCCCGCGGCGTGTTGGGGATGACATCGCGCATCCACGCCTTCGCGCTGACGCCGCCGGCCGATGCGGTGCCCGCTGCCGAGCCGCCCGCTGCCGAGCCACCCGCTGCCGAGCCGCCCGCCGCCGAGCCGCGCGCGACGGAAGGTTCCGCCGCCAACGCGTCCATGGGCCAAGCGTGGACCGACGACGACACCCTCGAGGCGTCGCCCGCCCTCGAGGAGTCAACTGCCCCCGAGGAGTCAACTGCCCCCGAGGAGTCAACTGCCCCCGAGGAGTCAACTGCCCGTCGCTGAGCGGTGGTCGGTCACGCGCACCCGCACCGGGCGGGTGACGGCGCGAACGGTCAACCGATCGCGGCCTCGGCCTCCTCGAGCGCCAGGTTGGCCGTCTCCCACCGCGCGTAGCCCGCTTGGAGGGCCCCCTCGATCTCGGCCACGCGCCGCGCCACCTCGGTCACGCGGCCCGGCAGAGCGTAGTGGGCCGGATCGGCCTGCTCGGCATGCAGCGCGCTGCGCTCGGCCTCGAGGGCGGTCACGTCCTGCTCGGCGCGCGTGGCCTCGGCGCGCAGGCCCCGCGTCGCGTCCGCGAGGCGCTTCCGGTTCTCGGCTTCGTTGCGCTTCTGATCCTTGGACTTCCGGCGCCGAACGCCGTCCTCGCCGCCCGACCAGTCGACCTCCTCGGGCCTGGGGCCGACGACCGTCGGGCGCGGCACGGTGGCGGCCACCTGCGGGCGCGCTGCGCCACGTGAGCGCCGACGCTCGTGGTGCAGGGGCAGCGCCTCGGGCCGATCGCCCCGCGCCACCCGCGCCTCATAGTCGCTGTAGTCGCCGGCGAAGGGCGTCACCCGACCGTCCCGCACCTCCCAGACCTCGTCGACCACCGCGTCGATGAAGTGCCGGTCGTGGCTGATGAGCACCACCGTGCCGGTGTACTCGGCGAGGGCCTGCTCGAGCACCGCGCGGCTGGCCATGTCCAGGTGATTGGTGGGTTCGTCGAGCAGCAGCACGTTCGCGGGCGTGAGCAACATCTTGACCAGGGCCAAGCGGTTCTTCTCGCCCCCGCTCAGCACCCCCACCTTCTTGGTGACGTCGGACTCGTCGAACAGGAAGGAGCCCAGGATCGACCGCACGCGGGTCGGCGACAGGCCCTCGATGTCCACGAGCGCCTCGTCGAGCACGGTGCGCCGCTGGTCGAGCACCTCGACCTGATGTTGCGCGAAGTAGTACAGGCGGGCCTGAAAGCCGAGCTCGCGCCGGCCCTTCTGGTAGGGGGTCGCGCCGGCGAGCAGCTTGAGGAGCGTGGACTTGCCCGCCCCGTTGGGGCCCACGAGGGCCACGACCTGACCGCGCAGGAGCTCCACGTCGAGGCCGGCGTAGATCGACAGGGCGTCGTAGGCCTTGTGAACGTCCTCCAGCGTCAGCACCACGCGGCCGCTCTTCTGCGGCTCGGGCAGCTGGAAGTGGATGGTGCGCGCGACCCGCTCGGTCTCGACGCGCTCCATCTTGCCGAGCGCCTTGACGCGGCTCTGCGCCTGCTTCGCCTTGGTCGCCTTGGCGCGGAAGCGCTCGATGAAGCGTTCCAACTCGGCGATGCGCCGCTGCTGGTTGTGGGCGCGCCGGGCGAGCAACGCGCGCTGCTGCGCGGCCTGCTCTACGTAGGCGTCGAAGTTGCCCGTGAAGACCGTCAGCCCCCCCGTCCCCAACTCAGCGATGTGCGTGGCGAGCCGGTTGAGGAACCAGCGGTCGTGGCTGATGAAGATCAGGCTGCCGGAGAAGCTCTGCAGGAAGCTCTCGAGCCAAACCACGGACTCGAGGTCGAGGTGGTTGGTCGGCTCGTCGAGCAGGAGCACATCAGGCTGCTGCAGCAGCAGGCGCGCGAGGACCACCCGCATCTGCCAGCCGCCGCTGAGCGTGCCGCAGTCGCGGTCGAAGTCGGCCGCCACGAAGCCGAGCCCCTGCAGGACCTCCTCGACGCGGTTCTCGAGCTTGAACCCGCCGAGTTGCTCGAAGCGGGCCTGCACGACGCCGTACTCCGCCATCAGCGCGTCGAGCGCCCCGGCCGGCGCGACCGCCATAGCGTGCTCCAGCTCGCTCACGCGCTCACCCACCTCGAGCACGTGATCCAGGCCACGCCGCGCCTCGTCCCGCACCGACGTGCCGGCGAGCGTCGCGACCTCCTGGGGCAGGTAGCCCAGCGTGATCCCGCGGGCGATGCGCACTGACCCGCCGTCGGGCTGCACCTCGCCGGTGATGATCCGCACCAGCGTCGTCTTGCCCGCGCCGTTCGGGCCGACGAGCCCCACGCGCTGGCCAGGGCGCGCCTGCCAGTCCAGGCCGTCGAACAGGACCTGCGGCCCGTAGGCCTTCTCGATGCCTTCGAGGTGAATCAAGCCGCGCTCCGGTGGGGGCTCAGACGTCCCGCGCGGCGAGCGCGAGGGCAGCGCGGGCCGCCTCGACGCGCGCCCGCGGCTCCTTGTCGGCCAAGCCCTGCAGCACGGTCTCGAGGAGCGCGCGCGGGCCGTACTGGGCGATGGCGCGATAGGCGGCCGCGCGCACCTCGCCCTGGGGACTCTTGATCGCGTCGCGATAGGTGGGCACCGACTTCTCCTGGCGCACCTTGGCCAGGGCGGCCAGCGCCGTGGCCGAGGTGTCCGCATGGGGGCTCTTCTCGTACAGGTCGAGCAGCCGGACCGCCGCCTTGTCGTCGCCCCGCGCCTGGAGCGCGGCCACCGCGAAGGTGCGCTGCAGATCGTCCCCCTGCTCGGCTGCGATCTGCATCGCCTCCACCGGCACCTTGAGGTCGAGGCCGAGCGCCTCGATCTGACCGGGGCTCAGCCACGTCAGGGCGTTCTTGAAGGTGGTCAGCGTCTCCTTGGGGGCCAGCCGCAACAGGTTGTGCAGCGCGAGGAAGCGCACGTCCAGGTCGGGATCCCCCTTGAGCAGCCCGAGCAGCGTGGCCGCCTTGGCGGTGCCGGTGCCCGCGACCGCCTCGGCCGCGGCCATCTTGAGATCCTTGTCCCGCGCGGTGATCACGAACTGCAACGAGTCGAGGATGTCCGGCGTACCGATGGCGGCGAGCGCCCCGATCAGCGCTCGCTTGACCTGAACGTCCGGCTCGCGTCGCAGGAAGTCGGCGAGGTGCGCCTCGTCCCCCGACCGCGCCACGGCCGCGAGGCCCCTGGCCGCGGCGAGCCGAACCTCGACCTGGCCTTCGGACATCGAGGCCTCGAACAGCGCCACGCTGGGGCGATGCTTCACTGCGGTCAGGACCCCCATCGCCCGCATCCGCAGGGGGCGACGGTCGCTGCGCGCGGCCTCCTGCAGCATCTCGTAGACCTGGGGCTCGGCCTTCTGGCGCGCCCACGCCTCGAGCCACGCATAGGCGCCGTCGGCCTGGGCCTCGTCCTGGTTGGTGAGGATCAACTCCCGCAGCTTACCGAGCGTCACGAGGTCGCGGGAGAAGCGCAGGCCCTCGAAGGCCACGGTGCGCGCCCAGGCCTTCTGGTACTTCAGCGCGGCCAGCAACGTGCGCGCGACGTGATCGACCTCGCCGCGGCCCGCGAGCACCACGGCGATCCGCAGGCGTTCCTCGAA
>CALBMW010000447.1 GCA_937896275.1 uncultured Myxococcales bacterium | reverse complement strand
CTATCACCTGGCGATCCGCCCCGGCATCGACGCCCTGCGCGCGCTCGGCGGCATGCACCGGATGGCGGGGTGGCGGCGCTCGGTCCTGACCGACAGCGGCGGCTTCCAGGTCTTGTCGCTCGCGGAGCTGCGCCGTGTGACCGAGCAGGGCGTCAGCTTCCGCAACCACGTGGACGGCGCGCTGCTCAACCTGACCCCTGAGCACGCTATCGAGCTGCAGGAGGCCATCGGCAGCGACATCATGATGTGCCTCGACCACCTGGCGGCCACGAGCGCGCCGAGGCCGGCCGTCGAGGACGCGATGGATCGCACGACGCGTTGGGCGCGCCGCTGTCTCGAGGCGCGCACGCGCGAGGATCAGGCGCTCTTCGCGATCCTGCAGGGGGGCACCGATCACGCCCTGCGGCAGCGGCACGTCGAGGCCCTGTGCGCGGATCCCTTCGACGGCTTCGCCGTGGGCGGCCTGAGCGTGGGCGAGTCCATCCCCGAGATGTACGACACCCTCGAGTTCACCGCCCCGCGCCTGCCCCGAGACCGCCCCCGCTACCTGATGGGCGTCGGCACGCCGGTGGATCTGGTCGAGGGGGTGGCGCGCGGCGTCGACATGTTCGACTGCGTGATGCCGACCCGCAACGCCCGCAAGGGCGGCATCTTCGTCGACCGCGGGCGGATCAAGCTCAACCTCAAGAACGCGCGCTTCAAGGCCGATCCCGAACCCCTCGACCCGACCTGCGCGTGCACGACCTGCCGCAGCTTCGGCGCCGGCTACCTGCGCCACCTGCTGCTCGCCGGCGAGGTGCTCGCGCACCGGCTCCTCTCGATCCACAACCTGCACGTCTATCTCGACCTGATGCGGGCGATCCGCGCTGCGCTCCGCGCGGGCACCTTCGCCAGCTTCCGTCGCGACTGGCGTGCTGGCCTTGCTTCACCCTGATCGATCTGTTATTTGCCCCCGACTCACGCCGCAGGGCCCCCTCGCTGACCGCGCCTCCGGCCTCGGCAGCGCGCCGCCCACAGGACAGATACGGAATTGAACGAACTCGTCCTCCTCACGCTCGGTCAGCAGTCCGACGCCCCCTCGGGTGCCGGCGGGTGCGTCCAGTTGGCGCCCCTGCTGCTGATGTTCGTCATCTTCTACTTCTTGCTTCTCCGCCCGCAGCAGAAGCGCCAGAAGGAGCATCGCGAGATGCTCTCGAGGCTGAAAAAAGGAGACCGCGTCGTCACGCGGGGCGGGCTGATCGGTGTCATCGACTCGCTCACGGACGACGAGGCCGTGCTCGAGATCGCCGATCGGGTGAAGGTCCGCGTGCAGCGGGCCCAGGTCAACCAGCTCCCCAGCGCCCTGCCGGCGACCGAGGGCGGAAAGAAGTAAGAGGGCCCGATGGATCGACAGTGGAAGATGCGGATGGCGGCGCTGCTCGCGCTCATCGTCCTCTCGGGGCTGATGCTGGCGCCGACGGTGGCGGGCAACCCCGACGAGGGTGAGGAGCCGCCGCTCCCGACCTGGTTCACCAAGGTCTTCAGCCAGAAGATGGTGCTGGGCCTCGACCTGCAGGGCGGCATCCACCTGCAGTACAAGGTGGACATCGCCGAGGCCCTCAGCCGCAAGACCATCCAGAACCTGGGCACGGTCGAGCAGGGCCTCAAGGACGACCACCAGCTCACCGTGAAGGCCGAGCAGGGCAAGGGCGACGATCTCGAGGCGCTGACCACGATCAGCGTCACCTTCGAGAGCCCCGACGACACCGGCAAGGTGGATCGCGCCTTCCTCGGCAAGCACGTCCCGGACTACGAGGTCCACGCGGTGGACGGCAACGTGGTCGAGCTGACGATGACCGACGCGGCCATCGAGAGCTTCCGCGACGACGCCGTCGAGCAGGCCATCGAGACGATCGAGCGGCGCATCAACGCCTTCGGCGTGGCCGAGAGCACGATCTCGCGACGCGGGGACAACGACCTCGTCGTCCAGCTGCCCGGCATCCGCGAGTCGGAGTTCAAGGCCGCCAAGGACAAGCTGTCCCAGACCGGTCAGCTGCAGTTCCGCATCGTGGACCGCGCCACCGGGCCGACCTTCTTTCAGGGGATCGCCAGCCGCAAGCCGACCGAGGCCGCCTGGCCCGAAGGGCTCGACGTCGCGCTCAAGAACCACAAGGTCTCGGCCAACGGCAGCGGGCTGCGCAGCACGAGCCGCGAGATCCTCGAGTACATGGTCGACGGCCAGCTCGATAACGAGCACATGGTCGGCTACCAGGAGATGTTCGTCGATCCCAAGGACGCCACGCTCAGCACCATCAGCAACCTGTCCGAGGCGCAGGAGAAGCTGCTGCGCAAGGCCAACGCATATTCGCCCGACGCCTCGGTGGTGAAGGGCTACGAGGTCATCTACCTCCGCCTCAAGGACGGCATGAGCGGCGAGAACGTCCAGGACGCGAGCGTCGGCTACGACGAGTTCAACCGCCCGGTGGTCCACATGCGCTTCGCGGCCGTCGACGCCGACCGCTTCTTCGAGATGACCAAGCAGTTCACCGGTGAGCTGATGGCCATCATGATCGACGAGATCGTCTACAGCGCGCCGCGCATCAAGGAGCCCATCCCCGGCGGTCGCGTCCAGATCGAGCTCGGCGCGGTCGGCAACGAGGCCTTCAAGGAGGCCAGCGCGTTGGTGGCGGTGCTCAAGAGCGGCGCCCTGCAGGCCCCGCTGCGCAAGCTCTACGACAGCCAGGTCGGCCCCACGCTGGGCGCCGACTCGGTGGCCGCCGGCAAGCTCTCGGTGATCGTGGGCTTCCTGGCCGTCGTGCTCTTCATGGCCGTCTACTACAAGGCCGCGGGCCTCATCGCCAACATGGCGCTCTTCCTGAACGTCCTCTTCGTGATGGCCGGGCTGACCTCCTTCGGGGCCACGCTGACGCACCCGGGCATCGCCGGCATCGTGCTCACCATCGGCATGGCGGTGGACGCCAACGTGCTGATCTTCGAGCGAATTCGCGAGGAGCTGCGCGACGGGAGCGGCGTGCGGAAGGCCATCGACGCGGGCTACGAGAAGGCGCTCAGCGCCATCATCGACGCCAACGTGACCACCGGCATCGCGGCCATCGTGCTTTATCAGTTCGGCTCGGGCCCCATCCGCGGCTTCGCGGTGACGCTGGGCATCGGCATCATCTGCTCGATGTACACGGCGCTGGTGGCTACCCGCCTCATCTTCGACCACCTGTACGGTCGCGGCACCGAGCCCGCCGGCATGTCCATTTAGGAGCTGGCCGTGGAGTTCTTCAAGCCCGGAAAACGCTATGACTTCCTCAGTCTCTGGAAGCCGATGGTCGTCGCGAGCGCGGTGCTGGTGGCAGCCTCGTGGGCCCTGGTGGCGACCAAGGGCCTCAACTTCGGCATCGACTTCGCCGGGGGCACCGAGGCCCTCGTGAACTTCGAGAAGCCCGTCGACCTGGCCGAGCTGCGCGAGGTGGTGACGACCACCGGCCTCGAGCAGCCGGAGGTCGTGGCCTACGGTCTGACCGCCGAGGGGCGCTACTTCATCCGCAGCCGGACGCAGAGCCTGCTGAGCGAGGCCGAGCTGGCGCGACTCAAGGCGACGATGGTCGAGAAGGTGGGCCAGCCGCAGGTCTGGGAGGCCCTCGACGAGGCGGGCGAGCAGGTGCGGGTTCAGTTCGCCGAGCGCAAGACGATCGCCGAGATCAAGGCCGCGCTCGACGCGTCGGGCTTCGCCGAGGGCACCGTGTCGCTGCAGGCAGAGCGCACCAACCCCTTCTATCTGCTCAACTTGCCGGGCGTCCGGCAGCGCCTCGACGCGACCCTGCAGGCGAAGTACGGCGCCCCCTACCACGGGGTGGATCGTTTCGAATCGGTGGGCTCGGCGGTGGGCAAGCAGCTGCGCGACCAGGGCATCCTGGCCGTGCTCTACGCGCTCATCGGCATCCTGCTCTACGTGAGCTTCCGCTTCGACCTGCGCTACAGCCCCGGCGCCGTCATCGCCCTGATCCACGACGTCAGCATCACGATCGGCGTCTTCTCGCTGACCGGCCTGGAGTTCAACCTGCCGATCATCGCCGCGCTGCTGGCCATCGTGGGCTACTCGCTCAACGACACCATCGTCGTCTACGACCGCATCCGCGAGTCGCTGCAGTTGGGCCTCGGCAAGGACCTGACGGACACGATCAACCTGAGCCTGAGCCAGACGATCTCGCGCACGGTGCTCACCTCGTTGACGACCTTCCTGGCGGTGCTCTCGATCTACCTGTTCGGTGGCGGCATCATCGCGAACTTCGCCTTCGCCATGCTGGTGGGCATCGTGGTCGGCACCTACTCCTCGATCTACGTGGCGAGCCCGGTGGTGGTGGCGGTCGACGGCTACATGGCCAAGAGGGCTCCGCAGGCGGGCGGCTCGCGCGGCAGCTCGCCCCGCCAAGTCACGCGCGGCTAGCTCCGCCCCCATGCTCCCCCGTCCGCGCGTCCGGGCTCGCGATCTGGCGCCTCGCCAGCGCAAGGGCCTCGTGCCGCTGGTGCTGCTGGCCATCGCGCTGCTCCTGGTCATCGTCTACAAGGCGACCGTGGGCGACGAGGCGGCCACCTTCTTCCACGCGGTGACCGGCGATCCCGAGATGGACTTGCCCGAGACCACCGCGCTGAGCCACGCCCGCGCCGATGGGGGCGCGGACGCGACCCCCGACGCATCGACCGTCCGTTGAGACCGAAGTTCATCGACTGAGTTCACCGACTGAGTTCGCAGACTGAGAGGTGCGATCATGCCCCGGTTGCGCGGGCCGGCGCCCAACCTGCCCCAGGGAGACGCCGCCTGGCCCATCCTCAACGAGGGCCTGTTCGGCGACCAGGCGCGTGGCGGTCACGATCGGGCGCCCCGCCCGGACGCCGTGCCGGTGGACTGGCGCGCGGTGTTTGGTCGCGAGGCGCCGCGCACGCTCGAGATCGGCTTCAACCGCGGTCGCTTCCTTCGCGATCTGGCCGCCCGATGGCCCGACCACGACCACGTCGGCATCGAGGTGCGCCGCAGCTACGCCTGGCGCGTGGCCGAGCTGATGGCGCGCGACGGCGGGCCGCGGAACGTGCGGCTGGTGTGGGCCGACGCCAAGCTCGTGGTGCCCGCGACCTTCGGGCCCGACGGCCTGGCCCACGTGTTCGTGAACTTCCCCGATCCTTGGTGGAAGCGTCGGCACGAGAAGCGCCGGCTCGTTGATCTGGACTTCGCCCGCACGCTGGCCGACCGGGTCGCGCCGGGGGGGCGCATCTGGATCAAGTCGGACGTCCTCGCGATCGCCGACGAGATCGCCGAAGCCCTGGCGGCGGTCCCCTCGCTGGGGCCCCCGGTGCCCTTCGACGTGGGCGACCTGCCTCTGACCCATCGGGAGCGCGCCTGCCTGGTCACGGGCCTGCCGATCAGCCGCTACGCCGTGACGCGAGGCGCCTGAGCCTCGGCAAGCGGGGCCAGCGGCGGCTACTCCACGGCGAAGAACTGGACCTCGCGGACCGGCGTGCGCGCGAACACGTGCAGCGCCCCCAGGCTCGCGATGGACAGCGCGCAGAAGACGCCCAGCGCGATGAGCGCGCGGTCCACCCTCCTCCGGTCGCGAAAGATCAGGAGATCAGTGCCCACCGCGGTCGCGGCGTTCACCGCGAGCAACGCCAGCAGCAGGTTGCGGTCGAGCGTCAGGGCCAGCGCCCACAGGGGTCCGAGCGTTCTCACGCGTCCTCGGGCGCCAAGGGGCGCAGCAGGTGATGCAGGTTGAAGTAGTTGATCGTGAAGTGCGCCAGGAAGGGGCCGAGCAGCGAGCCACGCAGCTCGAAGATGCGCCCCAGGGCGAGGCCCATCACGGCCGCGGCCACGGTCCAAGGGATCTGGTGGCGTCGGTGCGGCAGGTGTGCGGCGCCGAAGAGCAGTGACGTCGCCCAGAGGCCCAGGTGCGGCTGCAGGAAGCCCCGGAAGAACATCTCCTCGGCCAGGCCGCTCATGAAGGCCAACGAGGCCACGTTGCGGGCGTCGAGGGGCGCGAGCATCTCGCGGAACTCGTCGTCGATGCGGCGGGCCCAGGCGAAGCGCGCCGACATGAGGCGCGTGGCCAGCACGGTCGCCAGGCCCAGGCCGACGCCGGCCGCGACGTCGAGCGTCGGCGCGGACGGATCGACGCCGTCGGTCACCCACAGCGCCAACACGGTGCCGCCGAAGGCGACCTGCAGCAGCACGGCGCCGAGCGCCATGAGCGCATAGAGCAGGAGGAGCTTTGAAGCCACGGTCGGCCACCATAGCAGGGGCGCCCGCGCGGGCGAAGCCGCTTCATTGACCGGGGCCGAACGCCGCGCCCGCCGACGCCCGCGGCCCGCGGCAAACCCACCCGGCGGCCCCGCGCACTGCCCCTTGACACACTCATTTCGCACTCGTAACCTGCCGGGTCATACCACAGGGAGGGCCCCATGGAGCGTGAGGCACCGGAGTTCGAGGCACCATCGGATGAAGAGCTCGTAGCCGAGGTACCTCGGTTCCGCAGGCTCCTGTTCGAGGAGAAGGCCAAGCTGCTCCGCAATGCGCAGCGCACCCTGACCGAGGACATGACACTCGATCAGGACGATCTTCCCGACGAGATGGATCTCGCGACCGCCGACTACAACCAGTCGCTGGCCTTTCGGCTGCGTGGTCGGGAGCGGCATCTGATCGAGAAGATCGAGGCCGCGCTCGAGCGCCTGGAAGAGGGCGAGTACTTCTACTGCACGTCGTGCGGCGGCTTCATCGGCCTCAAGCGGCTCGAGGCGCGCCCGGTGACGACGCTCTGCATTCGCTGCAAGGAGCGTCAGGAGCGCCGCGAGAAGGCGTACGCCAGCTAGACGCCCCAAGCCGGCCGCCCCTAGCCAGCCAGGCGCCCCAAGCCAGCCAGGCGCCCCAACAAGGCAGCTAGACGCCCCAACGAGGCAGCTAGCGCCGTGATGACCATCCGCACATCCGTCCCCGCCATGACAGCGCTGACCGCGGTCCTGCTCGCGGGGACGGCCGCGTGCGACGACGCCGACCGCTCCGCGCTTCGACCGGACGGCGCCCTGGACGCGGGCGAGGTCGTCTGCCGCGACGACCGATTCGGCCTCAGTCGACCCAACCTGCCAGCGGCCGATCTCGAGGCGGGCTCGTACGCCGACTTGCGGTTGTGTGGCCCCGGCGGCGACTGGTTCGCCGTCGTGGCGGGGCCGGGCTTCCCGGTTCGGGTGACCGTGACGGCGGCGCTGCCGGTCCGCGTGGTCCTTCGCGGGCAGGACGATGAGCAGCTCGCGGGGGGGCAGGGCACCGCGGTGGAGCTCTCGGCATGGAACCAGCCCGAGCTGCGCCTGGGCATCCAGCCCCTCGAGCAGGCGCTCGACGTCGCCTATGAGCTGACGCTCACCGCCGCCGTCAGCGAGGATCCGTGCGTCGACGGCTTCGACGTCACCCGTGAGGCGGCGCTGCCCGCGACCGGCGGGCGGACCGGGGTGGCCTGCGGGGGGCGCGCGGACACGCTCACCGTACCCACCGCGGCCGGCACGCGACGCACCCTGCAGGTCATCCACGCGGGCGACGGGCCAGGGGTCGTCGAGATCTGGGAGGCCGCGCCGACCCTCGTCGTGCGCCGCTCCGCCACGCCTCTGCCCGTGGCGGGCCGCCTGAGCTTGCCCCTGGCGACCGCCCGTTCGTCGGTGGTGCTCGTGCTCCGGGCCGCTGGGGACACCGGCCGTGTCGTCTACCACGCTGCCCTCGTCGGTGAGGGCGTCCCGGCGCCGATCCGGCGCATCGCCGGCCGCGTCTTGGTGGTCGACCGACCCTTGACCGAGGCTGGGTTGGGTGACGCCGTGCCCTGGATCGCGCCGGCGCTGGTGGTCGACGTCGAGGACGCTCAGGACGTGCCGCTCGGCGCGGCCGTGGTCGACGCGCAGGGTGGCTTCGACTTCGAGGTGGCGGGCCAGGGACCGCTGATCCTGCGCGCGCGCGCCGAGGTCGTCACCGACCGCTCCTGGATCCGCGTCGGGCCGGGTCCCGGTGATGCTCCCTGGGCGGTGCCGTTGGCCGCCCTCGAGGGCGCGGACGCGCTCGACCTCGATCTGCAGGTGCCGGCCTCCGATCCGCTGGCCGGGGCGCTTCACGTGGCCGCGACCGCCGCCGCGGGCCTGGCGCGCATCGAGCCGCTGCTGCCCGTTCACGTCATCCGCGATCCGCCGCTCCAGGTTCACTGGCAGCCGGGCCTCGCGAGCGCCTGCGGCACCTGCTTCCGCCCCGGCGCGCTGCCCACCGTCGAGCTGTCGGGCGCCGACGCGGATCCCGACGAGTGGGACGACTTCGTCATCCTGCACGAGCTGGGGCACTACGTGATGGCCCAATACAGCCACGACGACAGCCCGGGCGGCGCGCACGACGGCTCGCCGGTGACGCCCGTGCTGGCCTGGTCCGAGGGGGTCGCCCACTACCACGCGGGCTGGCAGCTCGAGACGCCGCGGCTGCTCGACGCCAAGGCGACCGGCGTGCAGGTCATCGACCTCGAGGCGATGCCCGATCCCCGCGCCATGGGCACGGCCGATGACAGCCTGGGCGGCGATCTGTCGGAGTACCTGGTCGCGGCGCTGCTGTGGGATCTGACGGACGACCCCGATCCCGACGACGAGCCGGCCGCGCTACCGCCGGCGCGACTGT
>CALBMW010000446.1 GCA_937896275.1 uncultured Myxococcales bacterium | reverse complement strand
GGCCAACGCCAGCAGGTCGCGGGACAAATGCCAGCAGGTCGCGGGACAAATGCCAGCAGGTCGCGGCCCAGCGCCGCCCGCGATGCGTCGACGCGCACCCGACGCGCGGCTCTGCGCTGCCGGGCTCGACGAGTATCAGGGATTCGACTCGCGCGCCCTCGGGAATCCGTCGATGTGTGCCGCTGACCGGGACCCAGGGACCGCGTTGAGCAGCGCCCCGAAGGCGGCGACGCAGTTCACCAGGTCCCCTGCCCCACCCCCCGGGGTCGGCGCGCCCATTCTCTCTCACGTCCGCCGCCGGACGACCGATGTCGAGGTCGTGAGTGGCACAGCGTCCACTCGCCGCGAGGGGGATGTGATGGACACCGAGCATTTTGGCGATCAAGAGACCACGGTCCTGGCCTTCTTCTGGCACCTCCCAGCCGAATCGGCCGAGGAGATGCTGCAGGACATCGCGCGCTGCCTGCTCGAGGGCCACCTGCGCCTCTGCGGCAATCTGCGCGCCGAGCCACCGGAGTCGATCGCCGCGTCAGCCGCCGAGGCTGCCTGAGTCGGGCGCGTCGCCTGGCCGCACCCGCGCCGTGAGGATGTGGTCCCGCCAAGCCCCGTCCAGATGCCGGTCCCGCCCGCCGCGCGTCAATGCGCTCGCCAGGTGCCACGCCAGACCGGCAGCCCATCACGTGCGCAGGCGCGCTCCCGTCGCGACGGCGCGTCGCCCGTGGGCGGCGCATCGATCGGGGCCCAGCCGCCGAAGAGCGCCTCGACGTGCTCGAAGTAGGCCCCGACGTCGGTCGCCACGTGCACCCGCCCCACCGCGCTCGAGGCCCGCGCGAGATCGGCCACGAAGGCCGCGCTCAGCAGCAGCCGCCTCGCGCGCTTCCCCTCGTCCCACCACGGCGTCGGGAACAGGATGTCGATCCGGTCGACGCGCCCCGCCGGCATCAGCGTCGCGAAGATCGTCCGCGCGTCGGCGCGCCAGGCGAGCAGGTTCTCGGGCGCCCGGTCAGCCACGCGCGCCACCTGCCGCTCGCGCACCTCGAGGCCCAGCCAGCGCGTGTCCGGCCAGCGCGCGGCGTGGTCGAGCAGGCGCTCCCCGAAGTCGAAGCCGATCTCGACCGCCAAGGGCCCCGGTGACTCCACGAAGCGCCGGAAGCGCTCGACTTCATGGGCATATTGCGGCTGTTCGAAGAGTCGGCTGCCGCCCAGCGCGCCACGCACGCCCCCTTCGGCGGGCGCGGCCACTTCGGGTGGGCGCCACATCGAGCGCCGATCGCCGTCGGTCATCCGGCCGCGAGGGGCTGCCCCGTCGACTGCTCGTCGATGAAGCCCTGGACGGCCGTACGAAGCTTCTCGGCCTCCTCGGGCGTCGGCTCTCGGCCGAAGTCGATCTGCACCGCGTTCGGGCCGCCGCTCGTGTCGAAGCTGACGGCCTTGATCAGCTCGGCCCCCGCCAAGGTCTGCAGCCGCTGAGTGAGCTGCGCGCCGAGCTTCTTCTCGAGCTCCTGCCAACGCGCCGCCTTGCCCTTGCTCATGCGCTTGAGCTCATCGGCGCAGTGCGCCTGCAGGGTGTCGTCCGGCGCCAGGGCCTGGCCCAGCGTGTAGCAGGACCGCGCGACGGCCGCCTGGCCCTCCGCCTGGGCGGTCCGCGCAGCGCCCAGCAATGCCCGAACCGCGGCCTCGCGCTGCGGGGCGTCGAGCGCCGTGGCGCCCTCACCCTCGAAGGTGCGCAGCGTCTCGAGCGCCGACTCGGGCTCGTGGCCCGCCGTCTGCGCCGTCGCGAGCAGCAGCCGCGCCTCGATCGCCTCGGGGCTCGTGGCGCCCTTCCGCAGGGCCAACCGCAGCGTCTTCTGCGCCGCGATCTGGGCGTGAATCGCCTTGCCCTCGCGCAACAGCGCGCGCGTCTCCTCCAAGGGTGACGGCCGCGTACGTCCAATGATCACGAACAGCACGAAGCCGCCGACGACGACCGCCAGCACGATCCACATGAGCGCCTCCAGGCGATTCAATCGGCGCGGGACTGTAGCAGAGTTCGCGACTGATTCGGCTTCGACAGTGCAGCCGACGCGCGCGAGGCGTGATCTGGCGCGCCCCTCGCGGTACCCTCCGCGCCATGTCACAGGCGACTGACGACGAACGACTGCTCGGCCTGGTACGCGACCGCCTGGGGGTGCCCGAGCCGCTGTTGAATCAGGTGCGCCGCACGGGCCAGCGGACCGCGCAGTCGGTCTCGGCCCTCATCATCGACATGGGCCTCGCCACCCCCGAGCAGCTCGCCGCCTTGGTGGCGACGGTCGTCGTGGACGACTGGGACGACGACGAAGAGGACGACGATCCCGTCGCCTTCGACCGGCGGCCCGAGGCCCCCGCCAGCCGGCCGCTCGGCCCTCCATCGGGCGGCTACGTCAACCCGCGCCCCGTCTCGGCCCCCTTGCCGCCCCTGGAGCTCGAGCGCGGCCCAGCGTTGGTGCGCGATCCCCTGCTCGACACGCCGGCCGCCCCCGCCGCCTCCGTCGAGCTCGCGGCACAGGCGCTCCGGGCCCTCGAGGCCGAGGCGTCCGACGCCGATCAGGCTCCCTCTCTGCCCGGTGAGGCGGTCCCCCTCGATCCGCTCCCCGTGCCGCCCGATCTCGGCGCGATCCCCCCGATTCGCCAGCCACCCCGCATCGTGACCCGCGCGGGTGACGTCCGCGTCGAGTCCGACACGCGCCAGCGCCTCGACGCGCGCGAGGCCGGCCGCCGACGCAAGGAGGTCCTGCCGGCGCTCGTCAACGGCCCGGGACGCTACGGCCAGGGCACCGAGATCGCGCGCGGCGGCATGGGGCGCATCGTCGAGGCCACCGACACGAACATCGATCGGCCGGTCGCCATGAAGCTGCTGATCCGCGGCGCCGACGAACAGCTCGGCCTGCAGCTGCGCTTCACCGAGGAAGCCCAGATCACCGGGCAGCTGCAGCACCCCAACATCGTGCCGGTCTACGACCTCGGCACCCTCGACGACGGCCAGCTCTTCTTCACCATGAAGCTGGTCCGGGGCCGCACCCTGCGTGACGTCTTGCGCGATCTGCGCCGCAAGGTGCCCGAGACCGAGGCCGCCTTCACGCGCAGCCGCCTCCTGCACATCTTCCAGCAAGTGTGCATGGGCATGGCCTACGCGCACAGCCGCCTGGTGGTGCACCGGGATCTCAAGCCCAGCAACCTCATGCTGGGGGACTTCGGCGAGGTGCTGGTGATGGACTGGGGCCTCGCCAAGATCCTGGCGCGCCCCGAGCAGTCGGCTGACGACAAGGTCACCAGCCACCGCGAGGGCCAGAGCCGCTGGGCCACCCGACACGGAGAGGTCATCGGCACGCCCGGCTATATGCCGCCCGAGCTGGCGTTGGGGCAGCTCGACGAGGTGGACGAACGATCGGACATCTACAGCCTGGGCGCGATCCTCTACGAGATCCTCACGCTGCGCCCGCCCTACACCGGTCGCGACGCCCGCACCATCCTTCGCAAGATGCTGCGCGAGCGCGTCGTCCCCCCCCGCGAGAAGGCGCCCGAGCGAGGTATCCCCGCGGATCTCGAAGAGATTTGCATGCGCTGCCTCGCCAAGGACATCGACCAACGCTACCCCACGGTGCTGGCCCTGCACGGCGACATCGAGGCCTTCGCCGAGGGCGCCCTGGAGCGCGAGCGCCAGCTCGGCGACGCCCGCCGGCAGACCCAGCAGGCCCGCCTGCACGCCGAGGAGCACCGCACCGCGACGCACCAGGTGGAGCGCCTCGAGGCCGAGGTCGAGGGCCTGCGCCTGATGCTGGCCCCTTGGGACGGACCCGAGCGGCGCCGCGCCCTGTGGGCCGCCGAGGAGCGCCTCGAGGCCGCGCGTCGCGAGCGCGTCGAGGCCCTCACCCGCGCCGCCCAGGCCTACCGCCAGGCCTTGTCGGCGGACGCGGATCACGCCGAGGCGCGCAGCGGTCTGTGCGAGCTGCACTGGGCCGCCTTTCGCAAGGCCGAGGAGGAGCACGATCACGGCTCGATGGTGCAGTCCGAGACGGTGCTCCGCTCGGTCGACCCCGACAAATACGACGCCTTGTTGCGCGGCGACGGCCGACTGTCGGTCGAGACGGAGCCGCCGGGCGTGCGGGCCGTGCTGTTCACCTACGAGGAGCGGGACAAGATCGTCACGCCGGCCCGCCCGCGCGACCTGGGGCGTACCCCAGTGACGGTCGATCCCCTGGCCATGGGCAGCTACCTGCTGGTGCTGCGAGGCCCCGGCCTGCGCGACACCCAGGTGCCGCTGCGCATCCCGCGACTGCGCGACATCAGCGTGTCGGTTCGCCTGCGCACCGAGGACGCCCTCGGCGCGGGCTTCGTCTACATCCCCGGCGGCCGCTTCCCCATCGGCGGCGACCCTCACGCCATGTGGTCGCTGCCCGCGCAGACCGTGCAGGTGGAGGACTTCTGCCTCGCGCGCCTGCCGGTGAGCGGCCGTCAGTACCTCGACTTCCTCAACGCCCTGCCCGACCGCGACGAGGCCGTGCGTCGCGGCCCGCGCCTGTTCACGGGCGGCGGCATGCTGTTCGAGGAGCACGACGGCGAGCTGGCCATCCCGGCCCTCGACCCGAGCGGCATCCCCTGGGATCCGAACTGGCCGGTCTTCGGCGTCAGCTACGACGACGCCGTGGCCTACTGCCGTTGGCGCGGCGCGCAGGACGGCGTCGCCTACCGGCTGCCCACCGAGTACGAGTGGGAGGTCGCCGCGCGCGGGGCCGACGGCCGCTTCTTTCCCTGGGGCAACGCCTGGGAGCCGACCTACTGCAAGTGCGCGCACGCCCGCCCGGGGCCCGCCAGCCTGGAGCCCTGCGGCAGCATGCCCCAGGACCGCAGCCCCTACGGCGTGCTGGATCTGGCCGGCGGGGTCTCGGACTGGACACAGAGCAGCGCCCCCGGCCGCGCCGGCGATGCCGAGGAGGAGCGCATCTTCAAGGGCGGCAGCTGGAACAACCTGGAGCTGCACGCCCGCGTCGCGTCGAGGCACGCGGCGGCGCCGGAGTCGGTGTCGGTGTCGGTCGGGTTCAGGTTGGCGAGGGATCCCTGACGTGCGCGCGCACGGCCAGACCGGCCGCCGCCTCGCCGCCCTGCTCACGCCCGCCCTCCTCGCCTGGGCCGCGGGGCGCGCCTGGCTCGGTCACGCCGAGCTCCGCAGTCACGCGCCGGTCCGCGGCCTGTTCCGCGCCTACCTGCCGCCCCATGTCGAGATCGGGGGCGACGAGGCGCTCAGCCTGACGGTCATCGATCCGCGACCCGGCGACCTGTTGACCGAGATCCGCGACCGCTACCGACCCGGCGCCCCGCTGCCCGACCCCCCGCGCGCCGACACGCCCGAGGCCTGGGCGAGCGCGCTCGTCGCCCTCGGCCTGCCCGCCAAGCCCACCACCGAGCCCTGGAACGGCGCCGATCCGCGCCTCTACCTCGGCCCCGCGGGCCCTTGGCTGCTCACCGGTGTGTTCGGTCGCCAGCCGGTCTTCTTCGATCCCGCCCGAGGCGTGGTCCTCTCGCCCACCGATCTGCCCCCCGCGCCGACCCTTCAGCTCACCGGCGTGCGCGAGGCGCCCTGGTGAGCGCCCGCCTCGACGCTTGGGCGCGCAACCTCGCCACGCCCGCCCGATGGTCGCTGGCGGGGCTCGCCGGCCTGCTCAACGGGGCCGCCTTCATCGACCTCGGGCCACTGGCCCTCATCGCCAACGTGCCGCTGCTCGTCGCCCTGCGGGCCGCCCCCAGAGCGAGCCTGGCCGCGGGCCTGGGCGGCTTCGTCGGCCTGCTGGGCGGCGTACACATCTATGGCGTCCTGGACTACGGATGGCTGCTCTTCGCGGGCTTCAGCCTCTACACCGCCAGCCAGATGGTGCTCTACGCGCTGTTGCTGCGCGCCCTGGACGGCCGCGCGGGGCGCTGGTTCGACGTGGCGCTGCCGGCCCTCGTCTGGACCCTCACCGAGTGGATTCGCACCGTGGGCCCGCTGGCCATGCCCGCCAGCTATGTCGGCTGCATCGCCGACGACGCGGCGCTCCGGCCGCTGCTGGCGCTCGCGCCCGTCACCGGCGGGTTGGGGGTGAGCACCCTCGTCGCGCTCACGCAGAGCGCGATCTTCCACCTGCTGTTCTCGCACGCCAGGCATCGGGCGCCGGCCGCGGCCGCGCTGGGACTCGTCATCGCGGTGGGCATCTGGGGGGCGGCCGATCCACCCCCTCTCGGCGAGCGCCCCATCACCGTGGCCGCGGTGCAAGGGGGGCTCGTGAACACGCAGTACGCGGCCGCCCGCGCCGACGCGGCCGCCATGCGCGACATCGTGCGCACCTACGAGACCCTCACCCAACGCGCCTACGCCCGGGGCGTGGACCTGGTCGTCTGGCCCGAGACCGCCGTCCGAGCGCCCGTCCTCGAGACGCGGGGCCTGCGCGACCGTCTCTTCCCGCCCGCCGGTGCGCGCAGCCACCTGGTCGCCGGGCTGCTCTACGAGGACCACGACGGACACACCTTCAACCTGGCGGTGGCCGTCGAGCCCGGCGGCGCCACGCCGGCCTTCTACGCCAAGAAGCGCCTCGTGCCGAACGCGGAGTCGCACCTCACCGCCGGCCCGGCCTGGCGACCCATCGCCACCAAGGTGGGTCGCCTGGGCGTCCTCATCTGCCTGGAGTCCGTGTACCCCGACGCCGGTCGCGCGCTGACCGCCGGCGGCGCCGAGATGCTGCTCGTGATGAGCAACGACGCCGGCTTCGGCTGGTCCCCCATCAGCCGACACATGATCGGGCGCGCCATCGTGCGCGCGGTCGAGAACGGCCGCTGGCTGCTGCGCGTCGGCCAGGCGGGCCTGACCACGCTCATCGATCCCACCGGCGCCACCCACGGACGCCTGGGGCTCTTCGTGCCGGACGTCCTCTACGGCGAGGCGCGCCTGCGCGACGACCTGACCCTGTTCACCCGCTGGGGAGACTGGTGGATGGGGGTCGTGGCCCTGCTGCTGGGGGTGGCGACGTTGCTCGGCCTGCGTGCGCGCCGCGCCGAGCGCGCCAACGCCGCGCCAGCACCCCGTTGACCACGTACAGGAACCAGAAGACCGGCAGGAAGATGAGGTAGGCGCTGCCCGTGTGCCAGAAGCCCTGCGCGAGCTCGTTCCCGCCGTAATGACCCATCAGATAGATCGCGGCCACCCGCACCCCGTTGGCCAGCATCGCCACCGGCACCGACAGCGCCACCAGCGCCACCCGCGCCCATCGGCTGGGCTGCGCCACCCACGCGAAGATGATCGTGTACATCGCGAGGCTGACGAGCATGTTCATGCCCGAACAGGTCTCGTTGACGACCAGGTAATAGCGATCGGTGAAGATCGTGAACTCGTCCCAGTAGCGCACCCCGTAGCCCAACAGGTGCAGCAACTGGTAGGCGATGTCGGCGCTCCAGATCTGCAGCGGCAAATCCGCTGCCTGATGCGCGAACTGCTCCCACGGCAGCGCGAACCAGGCGAAGAGCACGGGCAAGGTCAGCGCCCTCGCCCGCGCCCAGCCGAAGGCGCCCCAGATCCAGGCCCAGACGGAGATCGGCATCACGACGCCGGCGAGCAGGAGCGCGTCCCACGCTGTATGCGCCCACACCAGCGCCCCGAGCGCGACGACCCCGCAGGCCAGCAGCACGGACGCGGCCCCCGGACGCTCCGGCGCCGACGCGCGCCACGTCGGTCGACGCGTCGCCAGCACACCCAGCACCAGACAGATGGGGATGGTCAGCAGACCGGCGGCGGCGCCCCCCAGGACGCCGCCCAACCAGATCTCGCCGGCCCAGAAGAAGACCGGCAGGAAGGCGAGTCCGCCCGCCAATGCGAGTCCGATGGAGAGCCGCGGCGCCCAGCGTCCCCCGACCTCTGGCGTCACCGCGTGCACTCGACCCGCCTGCCCGCCGGCGCCCCGTGCAGGGGCTAAACGGAAGCTCTCAGCCCTCTTCGACGGCGACGGCGTTGGCCGCCATCGCGCGCCGCGCGAACAGGATGCCTGGCAGCAAGCTGAACAGGATCAGCGCGAAGACCTCCGGCTCGGGGCCGGAGCCGCCCTCGGTGCCGCCCGGGGGCTGCCCGGTGCTGCCCGCCCAGGCCGCGCTCGCCACGAGCAGCGTCGCGATGACCAACGCCGCACCCACAAAACCTCGCATGCGTTCCCTCCCTGCGAATTCTCGTCCAGCGGACGATGCTTCGACTGTAGTCCTACCACCCCAGTGGATCAATGTGATTCTGTCCGGGGTAGAATCGTGCACTCTGCCCGTGATGGGCGGCCCGTGATGGCGGTGCCAGCGACGTCCCGGCGGCCCGCCCGATCGGGCGATCGGGCCATCAGGCGCGGGCGCCGACCAGTCGTTCCAGCACCGACACGAGCCGCTGCCCGAGCTTCTCGACGTCGCCCTCCTCGGCTTTGCGGATGTAGCGCGCGTTGCCGATGATCCGCAGCACCTCTTTGAAGTCCTCGTCGCACAGCATCGCCGAGAAGAAGAGGATGGGCGTCCGCTTGATACCCATGCCCGTCTCCACCGACCGCAGCGCGAAGGCCGCCTGCTGACCGTCGAGCTCGGGCATGCGCACGTCGAGGATCACCAGGTCCGGCTTGGCCCCGGCGGCCGCGGCCCGCGTGAAGCGCTCGATCAGCTCGACGCCGTCGGCGCACTCCACCACGTCCTTCGCGAGGCCCTTGCTGGTCAGCAGATCACGGGTCACCTGTCGCAGGAAGGTGGAATCCTCGACCAGGAAGACCTGCGCCATCTGATGGACGGGGCCACCCATGGTGCCGGTGCGGGCGGCCTGCTCCAGAGACTCGTCCCAGGCCCCCGCCTCACCGTCGTTTTCCGACAGCACGCGCTCCAGTGAGGCGTCCGCCGACGCGCCCGGACCGCTCGGGATGCGCATCTCGACCGACGCCGAGCGCGGATCGGGCGGCGAAGGCCGCTCCACCGCCGCGACGATCGCCTGCTCCCGCCTCACCACGCCCAGGCGTCCCAACGAGCCGGCCGCGGGGCCCGGCGCCTCGAGGTCGTCCCCACGCTCGTGCCGCCGCAGATCGTCCGCGCTCGCCAGCTTCACGCCCAGGCCCAGCCCGCAGATCGCGCAGCCCGTCATCACATAGCTGCCCTCGAGCGATCGCTCGAGATCGACATCCATGCCGCAACTCGGGCAGTACTTGCGCTCCATCATTTGCCCCGCAGCTGGACGAGCAGGCGCCCCGCGGCGACGCCGAGCCGACGCGCCTGCTCCTCGGGTGCGCCTGCGGGCCGCTGCAGGTGCACCGCGCGCCCCAGGCGGCTCAGGAAGCCCTTGAAGGCGTCATCCGCCGCATCGGCCGTGTAGAAGAGCAGCGGCGTCGGCTTGAGGTCGAGCGCCCGCTCCACCGCCCGGATCGCGAGCGCAGCGCCGCGCCCGCTCAGGCGCGGCAAGGGCTCGTCGAGGATCACGAGCAAGGGTGCCTGGCGCGCGCGCACGAGCTTCACGAAGGCCGTCAGGCAGCGGGCGCCATCCTTGACCGGCACGATCTTCGGCGCGTCGGGCTGATCGGCGAACAGGTCGGCGGCGTGAGGCGCGAGGCCGCACTCCTCCGCGAGGAGTATCCGGGCGGTGGCCACGTGTCGAGAGTCCTTTCAACCGGCCTGTGCCAGTACGCTGCGCACCATGAACGTCACGTTCACGGCCAGGTGGCACAGCAGAGGCGCCAGGATCCCACCGCTACGCCAGAGCAGCATCCCGTAAGCCCCGCCCGCGAAGGCGCCGACCATCAGCACACCCTGGATCATCTGCGGCCCGGGCAGGGCAAGAGTCGCGAAGAAGGTCAAGTGGTACAAGCCGAAGATGAGAGCGGTGACGCCGACGCCGTTGAGCGGCTCCTCCATCTCCTTGATGAGGGCCCGTCCGAGGAAGACGAAGAAGAACGCCTGCTCGGCCACCACATGGAAGGCGGTCATTCCCAGCAGCGGGCCCAAGGGTGTGGGCGTCGGTGGCCCGGCCGACAGGAAGCCGACCATCACCCCGTACGGTATGCCGACCGCGATCCACACGGGGCGCGCGCCCAGGATCTTGACGTCCCGCTGCCGACTGACGAAGAGCACGCCGAGCACGCCCAACACCAGCAGCAGGCCGCGCCGAATCCACCAGAAGGCGTCGTCGACCAGGTAGTGGAACTCGACGTTCCCCATGACCTGCTGGTCCGCGGGCACGTCGTCGCTGACCTCGGGCTGCAACCGCTTGCGCGCCGCCTCGCTGATCGACATCTGGTAGCTGACGTTGGGATCGTCCGGGCTCTCCTTGGCCTTCTCCTGGAGGGCCTTGTCGATCATCGTCGGCCACTTGGTCGCGCCACCGCCCATCACGTTGGCGCCCGCGTAGAGCAGCCCGCACACCGCCACCAGGTAGAGCGAGACCTTGACCAGCGTCGACCCCGCCTGGAGGCTGATCTTGGGCGCTTGATCCAACTCGCGCGAGAAGAGCAGCCGCAGCTCACTCTGGGCCTCGAGGTTGTTGCGGTTCAGCTCGATGGCGCGCCGCAGGTTGTCCTCGGCGGCCCGCCTGTCGCCCACGAGGCGATGCACCTTGCCGATCGCGAGGTAGGCTGTGTCGAGATCGCCTGACTGCTTGAGCGCGCGATTGACCACCTCGATGGCGGCGTGAGCGGCGTGGCCGTCCCGCGGCGAGGCCAGGAACTGCGACCAGCCCAGCTGCACCAGCACGTCCGGGTTCTCCGGCATCAGCTGGATGGCCTGCATGTAGGCCGCGTGCGCCTCCTGATAGCGCTGCTGCGCCAACAGCGAGCGCCCCAGGTTCATGTGGTACTCGAACTCGACGCGCTGCCGTACCTCGGGCTGTTCGAAGTCGAGCCCCAGCTGCAGGGCGCGCTCGTAGAGGGCGCGCTCCTTCTCGTCGCGGAGCGTGCGAAGCGCCCGGTCGAGCACCGCGCGGATCTTCTTGCGCGCGTGGGCCACGACCGCCGAGTCGCCCTCCTCGGTGCGCGCCGCGAAGTCGATCACCTTGCGCTCGAAGGCCGTCTGCACGTCCTCGGGAGACGCCGCGCGCCGCACGTCGAGCATGGTGAAGAAGTCGGTGGCCTGCAGGCGCTCGAGCACCGCGTCGAGCTCGCGGAGATCCTCGTCGCCCGCCCGCACCAGGCCGAACTTCATGAGCGCGAGGACGCGCGTGCGCGCCTCGGCGGTCGTCAGCCGGGCGAGCCGGGCGATGTCGGGCAGACAAGCGCTGAGCGGCCGGCCGCTCGCCAGCACTTCGAGCACCGCGCGATCGGCGCTCCCGACCTCGGCGTCGAGCTCGGGCGGCACGTCCACCTCGAGCGTGGGATCGCCGTAGTCGTTGAGCGCGGCGGTCACCTGCTGCGGCGACAGCGCGGTCGCCAAGCCGGTCTCGATGATGTCGCGCGGCGCGGCCATCAGGAGGATGTCCTCGTGGGCCGCCGTGTCGTCCGGGATGAACTGGAAGGTGCCGTGCTCGAGCCGGAACACGTTGAGCAGGCGCTCCATGGCCTGCACCGAGAGGGCGCGCTGCAGCTCGCGCGGTGAGAGCTTCTCGAGGAAGACCAGCGCCGAGCCGATCCGGGAGCCGTTCTGGCGCCGCAGCTCGGCCGCCTGCGCGAAGGCCTCGGCGTCGATCAGCCCCTGGCTGATGAGCACCTCGCCCAGCCACTCCTCCTGGATGTTCGACATGGCGTTGACCGGCACGCCCTGCCGGAAGATCACCACCTTCTCCTGTTCGCCCTCGCGCACGAACAGGCGGCCGGTGCTGCGCTTGCGGTAGAGACGCCCGAAGAGCCCGGCGAGGGCCAGCGTGTCGACCTCGCCCGCCAGCTCCGGTGCGGGGCGAAGCGCGGCGCCGTCGACCTTGAAAGCCTCCGGCAACAGCTCGTCGAAGAGCGCCGTGAACTCCGGCAGATCACCGAGCCGGGTGATCTCACCGGCGTTCTTGGTGACCTTGTCGGTCCGGAACAGGCGGCCCTGGCGCACCATGTTCTGAAGGGTCGCGAACGGGATGGCGCCGAGGGTGTGTCCCGTTCGGTCTGCCAGTTCGTAGCGGTCGTCGAGCCGCGGCACGGGTGTCGCCCCCGACATGAGCCGCTGCTGCTCTTCGGCCACTCGCCCCCCCCTTCACGGCTCCGCTCCACCCCGAGTCGCCTGGTGGATTCCGCTCCCGGAATGAACCGGATTCGATGAAGCCGCGCGTCCTGGCTCGGGGGGAGTATAGGCCAGCCGATCGCGTGAACCAAGAATAATAAACGCTTGATTTTCAACCACTTCCAACGAAATTCCGCCGTCCGCCGAATATCGTTCCGAAGGGTGGCGTCAGGGCGGCCGATTCGCTCTCACGGAGTTCACCATGACCACGCTGCCCGCCACCCGCGCCCCCCGCCCTCTGTTCTTGCTGCCTTCGCTGCTGGCGCTGAGCCTGCCTTTGATGGCCCTCACGGGTTGCCACCTCGAGGGCGACGACCTCGAGCCGCCCCCCCCCATCGGACGCCAGCCCATCGTCGACGGGTGTCTGCTCGACACCGAGTGCCTCGACGGCGAGTACTGCAGCGAAGATGGCCGCTGCTATGCGAGCACCGGCTGCCGCTCCGAGGACGACTGCGGCGGCGCGCAGCTCTGCGATGGTCGCGGCCGCTGCGTCGACCCCCGCGACTGCACGGTCGACCGTGAGTGCAGCGACCGCGACTTCTGCGACGAGGGTGCATGCAAGCCCCTCCCGACCTGCCGCCGCGACGGTGACTGCGGCGCCCGGGACTTCTGCAGCGACGACTGGCAGTGCCTGCCGATCCCCGGCTGCCGCACCGACCGGGACTGCGGATCGGGCGATCTGTGCCGACCCGACGGCCTCTGCGAGGCGCGCCCCGGCTGCGACAGCCACGATGACTGCGCGCGGGGCTACAGCTGCCGCCCCGACGGCGTCTGCGAGGAGCTGCCGGGCTGCGACCGCGACGCCGACTGCGCCTACGGCTACGCCTGCCGCGGCGACGGCGTCTGTGAGGAGCTCGCCGGCTGCCGCAGCGACCGCGAGTGCGCCGTCGGCTTCACCTGCCGGGGCGACGGCGTCTGCGAGGAGCTCGACGGCTGCCGTCGCGACGCCGACTGCGCCCCCGGCTACCTGTGCCGCGGCGATGGCGCCTGCGAGGAGCTGCCGGGCTGCCGCAGCGACCTCGAGTGCGGTGCGGGAGACTTCTGCCGTCCCGACGGCCTCTGCGAGACGCTGCCCGGGTGCCGCGCCGACTGGGAGTGCGCCGCGGGCTACGTCTGCGCCGCGGATGGCGCCTGCTACACCGACGTGGCCTGGTGCGACTACGACGCGGACTGCCCGCGGGGTGCGCTGTGCGGGGGCGACGGCCTGTGCTACGCCGCCCAGGTCTGCGACGTCGACGCCCACTGCCCGGCTGGCTGGTTCTGCGGCGGTGACGGGTACTGCTACTTCTGAGCCGCCGCTCTTGGGCCGCTGCCCCTGGGCCGCCGCTCCTGGGCCGCCGCCCCTGGGCCGCTACTTCCTGCCCCGTCAGCCCTTCTCGACCTCGGTGACGTAGGCCCGCTTCTCGTCGGCCAACGCCCGCAGCGTCGCGAGATCCTCCTGGTACCAGCCGGCGAGCTGGTCGCCCGACACCGTCCCCTCCCCCAGGCCGTCGACGCGCGCCGCCAGCAGGCTCAAGGCCTCGTCCGCGCGGGCCAGATCGGCCTTTCGCTCGTCGAGCAGGGCGGTCGCCATGTCGTTGACGCGCTGGAAGAGGGTCTGGAACTCGTCGCCGCGGCGCAGGGCGCGCGCGCGCACCGGCTGACCACGCATGATCCGCTGCACGTACAGGTCGACCACGTAGATCGGACCCACGATGCGGTGCGTCGCGAGGATGCCCACCACGAATAACAGCGCCACCAGCAGCAGGCAGAAGCCGCCCAGCGTCCACAGCGTCCAGGCGTCCTCGGCCTCGAGGCGCGACTTCAGCAGGGCCTCGAAGTCGCGATCGGTCGCCGCGTCGGGGCTGCCCGTCCGTTTGGCGGGCATGGCGGCCCCGTCGGGCGGCACCAACGCCTCGCTGGTGATGACCACCGTCGTGGGCGGCGTGGCATCGGGCGCGGGGGCGCGGGCCGTGACCTCCTCGATGACCGCGAGCTGCGTGTTCTCGCGGACCTTCTCGAAGAAAAGCCAGGCCATCACCCCGAAGATGAGCCCGCCCAAGCCGGCAATGATGAACGAGTATTTGAGCTGGAAGCCGCGGTCCAGCACGAAATTCCGGAGCCTGCGCTTGGGGTGAGATGACGATGACATGCGTTGCTCCCGGTCACTTCAGCCGGTCGAGGTACTCGGAGAGGCCCCTGAACAGGACCGGCGTCAGGGCATCCATGCAGCCGGCCATCTGCGCAGCGACCGCCTGGTCGGTGACGTTGCCCGAGCCCAACTCGATGGCGCCGCGCTGGGTGGCCGATCCGCGCAAGGCGTTGATGCGCAGGTCATAGACCGACTGGGCCGCCTCGCAGGTGATCACGGTGGTGGCGGCCGTGCGGGCCACGCTGCTGGCCAGGTGCACCTTGAGCCGGACCCCCTTCAAGCGCCCAGCCTCGACCTCGGCCCGCGGATCGGGGTCACCCGACGAATCGGCGCCCGCGGTGAGATCCACCGTGCGCCCGAGCGTCACGCGCTGGTTGCGCGCCGCGAGGCCGACGAGGCCGTCCTGCACCCGCTTGCGCAGGGCGTCGGCGTCGCCGGTGACCTCGACCGTGACGAACACCTTGGCGGCGGTGCAGGCGCCCGCGCCGCCAAAGGCGCCCAGGGCGGTGTCGGCGGCGGCGCGGACGAGCTGATCCGTGTCGCGCTGCAGATCGCAGATTGCCTGGAAGACGCTGGCGTCGCCGATCTGGCTGAGCGAGACCGCGGCCTGCGCGCGCACGGCGCCGTCGGGGTCCTTCAGCGCGAAGGTCAGGGCCGCGACGACGGGCGCATCCTTGAAGCGGGCCAGGCCCTTGGCGGCCGCCAGCCGCACCCTGACCTTCTCGTCCTTCATGAGGGAGTCGACCAGGGTCTCATAGGGCGCCGCGATCGCCGAACCGCTCACCGCGAGGGCCAGCAGCCATGTGACGATGATGCGGACTTGCTGGCGGTACGAGGACATCGCCGCCCAATATGGGCGGCCGGCCCGCGGGTGTCCAACCTTCGGCTTCAGACCCGGCGCAGCACCCTGCGTCGCCCGCTCATGGGGGCTCGGTCGCGCTCGGCGCCGTCGCTCTCGCGCTCGAGATCGTAGACGAAGCCACGCGGCGCGGGCGTCGCCAACGCATGGACCCGCAGCGTCGTGAAGGCCAGCGCACCCGCGGGGCGCACGAGGCGGCCGAAGCGGTGAAGCACCTGCTGCAGCCCGGCCGGGTCGAGGTGGTCCGGCAAGCTACCCAAATCGACGCCGTCGTAGAGCGCCACGGCCGCCGCGTCGAGGGCAGCGTCGATGCCGTCGACGTGCGGATCCAGGCGGTCGAGGTGGCGCCGGACCTCTTCGTACCCGTCGGGCTGAAGGTAGGTGGGCAAGACCGCCAGCATTCCGTAATCGTTACAGAAAGCCCGCGCCCAGAGGGGGGTTGACCAGAGCCCCACCGCCACCATGCGGCGAAGGGCCGCGACCGGATCGGCGCCGCCGAGCGGATCGACGGTGCGATCGGCGGGTCTCCCGATGGCGCCGCGCAAGGCACACAGGCGGAGCGCACCGCGCCAGAAACCGCTGCCGGCGATCCGCTCGTCGAACACCCGCAGGCGATCCTCGGGGCTGCCGTAGAGGAGGGTGCGGTATTCGTCCGACGCGAGGTTGTTCCACAGCAGGTTCCGCAGCAGGCGCCCCAGCTCGGCCTCCGCCGAGGTGCTGTAGAGGCCGGCGGCCAGGTTCCCCCGGTGCCGGTCCCAGAAGACGCGGGCCTCGTCCGACAAGGCGTCGCGCACGCCGAGGTAGGCGTCGATGCGCTCGGTGCGGCTCGCGCGCAGCAGGCCCAGCAGGCGCAGCGCGTCCATGCGCGGCAGGCAGGCCACCGCGGCCGACTTCAGCGCCAGCAGGGACTCGACGCCGGGCGCGTCGGCCAGGGCCAGGACGCGCACCGCCGCCGGCGAGTTGATGAGGTGGGCCAGGGCAGTGTCGGATCCACCGTAGGCGTCGACCACGAGCACGCGGCCCCCGCGAGGCACACCCAGCGCGCGGACGGCGTTGTCGGGATCGTGGCAGAAGCCGGCGTGATGGAGCGCCGTCGTCCCCCGGTCGTCAGGCCCGCGGGCGTCGCCGTGCGCCCGCGGTGGGCGCGAAACCCACTCGACCGAGTCTCGAGCAGAGGCCATGACCAAGCTCCTTTTCGCGGCACCGTGTGGCCCGCCTCAGACCGACCCGAGCCGACCCGAGGCCGACCGTCCGCGCGCCACGCAGACCGAGCTACGCACGAAGCGGGCCATCCTTTTGCTCTTCTTTGACGCAGTGCGTCAACGTGTTTTTTCCGGGAGCTGACCGAGGCGCTATCTTGCCGCCATGAAGGCCCTCAACATCGCGCTGCTGGCACTCTCCGTCGGGTGCGGCGAGGCCCGTCCGCGCCTGCCGCCACCGCTGCCGCCCCCGGGCGCGGGCTGGCGAGGGCCCGGCGACGCCGGGCGTGG
>CALBMW010000445.1 GCA_937896275.1 uncultured Myxococcales bacterium | reverse complement strand
CCCCGCCGCCGCCGACCCCGCGCGGGACGCCGGCCTCGGTGGCGGGGGGCGCGCGCGGCGGCTGCCCCTCGACCGGGGGCGCGTGGACGAAGAACACCGTGCTGCCGCCATCGGCGCGGGTCAGATCGATCAGCACCGCCTCGTCGCCGCGCAGCGTCACCGGCAGGTAGAAGCCGCCGTCGGCGTCCACGGCCAGCGGCTGGCCGCCCACCCGCAGCGATGGCTTGCCCGGGCTGGCCGGACCCACGCCGCCGTCGGTGATCTCGCCGACGAGCACTTGGCCGACGGCGCTCTGGGCAAGCGCCGGCGCGGCGGTGCGCACGGTCAGCTGATAGCGGTAGCGGCCAGCGCGGGGCGGAGAGCTGCCCACCTGCCACTGCAGCACGGCCGGCGGCGCGCCCTTCTGGTCGACCGCGAAGGCCGGGCTGCCGTCCTGGCCCACGACCGCGAACCGCCAGGCCACCGTGTCGGGCGGCGCGATCAGCGCGAAGGCGATCGGCTCGGCCGGGCGGTTCGCCTTCAACGTGACGCGCTCGGGCCCGCTGGCCTCGACCGTCAGCGCAGGGGGCTGGACCTTGACGCCGCCCACCGTCAGCTCGCCGGGCAGCCTGCCCTCGATGACCAGCTCGCGCGGCGCCCCATAGGCCGGCGCGCCGCCGGGGCGCACCGTGAGCGGGAAGACCGCCCGGCGCCCGTCCGCCGCCCGCACCAGGACCTCGACGACCCCATCGGCCGGCACCGGGGTGGTGAGCGCGAAGCTCCCGTCGGCGGCGGGCGCCACCTCGTCGCGGCCCGCCCGCGCCACCGGGGCGAAGCCGGCCGGCACGTCCACCGCGGCGCCGGCGAGGTCGTCGGACGCTGCCTCGACGGGCGGAACGTGTCGCAGCTCGACCCGGCGGTTGCGCTTGCGGTTGACGAGCGACAGGTTGGGCGCCAGGGGCCGCAGCGGGCCCACGCCCACCGCAAGGAAGCGCTCTGCCGGCAGACCCAGCGTCTCGACCAGGTAGCTGATGAGCCGCTCCGCCCTGCGCTGATCGCGCCGCTGGGCCTCGGTCTCGCCGAGCTTGTCGTCGCTGTGGACCTCGACGCGCAGCGTCCCGGGCAGCGCCTTGAGCTTCTCGGCAAGCTCGGCGATGGCCTTCTTCTGGACCGCCCCCGGGCGCCCCGCGTCGTCGAAGCCGTCGGCCGGGAAGGCCGCGACCAGGGGCGGCTCGCCGGGCGTGTGGAAGCCCACGCCGAAGACGCCGGCGGGGCTGCCGATCAGCTCGCCGCCCGGGCCGGCCACCTCGAGGCGGAAGGTGTGGGCCTTGCCGCCGAGGAGCACGGCTCGCCCGTCGACGTCGCGCTGATCCCAGGGCACGCGCGCTGGCGGCGGACCGTCGCCGGCGGCCACCAACGACTCGTCTCCGCCCACCGGCCCCACCCACAGCGCCCAGCGGCTGCCGGGTGCGCCGGGGCCGGTGCGCGTCAGGAAGACAAGCGAGGCCTTGGTGCCGCCATCGCCCGGCGCGAGATCGACGCGATCGGCCGGCTTGCCGTCGGCCAGCAGCGCCACGGCCACGGGCGGCGCCTGGAAGCTGACCGTGGCCGAGGCCACCTGCAAGGCGTCCACGTCGCCCCAGACGGTGAGGTAGCGCCCGCGCAGCGCCTCCATCGCGGCCTGCACGCCGTCCGGCCCCAGCTCGAGCTGGGCCCCCTCGACCGCCTCGGCGGGGCAGGTCACCCCGAAGTCGATCTTCGCCGGCAAACCGCGCGTGAACGAGAGGACCCGCACCTCATCGGTGGTGAGCTCGGCGCCCGGCAGCAGCGTGTCCGCGTCGATCTTCAGGGCGTGGGTGCCGGGATCGATGTCCTTGAAGTGGAACTTGCCTGCGCTGTCGGTGACGGCGAAGTACCCGGTATCCATCACGATTCGGATGCCGGCCGCCCCGAGCTCGCCGTCGCCTTGGCGGCCGTCCCCGTCTGCGTCACAGAACACCTTGCCCAGCACCAGGCCCTGGTCGAAGTCGGGATCGGCCACCACCAGGACGTCTGCCTCGGCCGTGCGGCTGATCGGTACGTTGCCCGCGGCCAGCAGCGTCGCGCGGTTGGTGTAGGTGCGGCGCGGCCGGGCGTTGGCGCCCACGACCACCTGATAGCGCAGGCGGACGGACTCGCCGGCGTGCAGATCCATGGGGCGGAGCACGCGGCGGCCGCCCTCGTCGCGGATGCTGCCGAAGCGAAGGATGCGCACGCCGGTGGGATCGTCGGCACCGAGCGGCACCTCGCGCCCCTCGCCCACGCGGACCCGGACCGCCGAGCCCGCCACGTACTTGAAGCCCTTGGGGAGCACGTCCTCGAGGAAGACGCCCCCCGTGCCCGTGGCCGGATCGAAGACCAGATCGGCCGGGCTGCGGTTCACCACGTCGACCTCGTAGGTCACGATGCCGCCCACGGTGGCGGTGCTGCGCGTGGCGCGCTTCTGCAGGTCGATCAGCGAGGACAGCGGATCGACGGGCACGTGGTTGTTGAAGAACTGGTCGTCGGGCCCTTGCAGGTCGAAGGACAGGAAGTACGTGCGGTCCGCGTCGGGCGTCACGCGCGGGAGGTCGTCGGGGACGATGAGCCCGTTGGCGTCCTCGGTGAAGGCCGGGCCGGGCTTGGGCGGCACCAGCACCGAGGGGCTGATGTAGCTCGGCCCTGGGGGCACCACCTCGAGGAAGTATTTGCCCGCGCGTCGCACCGCGAAGCGATACAGGCCGCCGTGGGCCGTTCGTTGGCCTTGCTGGCTGGCGGCCTCGAGGTCATCGGCGGGCACCAGCACCTTGAGGCGCTGAGACTCGGCGTCGAGCGGGTCGTAGTCGTCCTGGTCGTCGTCGCGGTAGATGAACACCTCGGCGCCGTCGAGCAGATCGCCCTCGACGCTGTCGTAGACGCGGCCCGAGGGATCGATCAGCAGGTCGCGCGCCAGGTCCAGGCCGGGGCTCACCGCGACGCCGTCCAGCGTGCTCAGGAGCACGTCGCTGCTGCTGAACACGCGCACCCGATAGGCGCCCGGCAGGACGCGCTCGAGCAGGTAGCGACCCGCCTCGTCGGTGCGCGCCTCGGCCAGCGGCGGGCCGTCGGGATCGCTCATGGGTGAGGCGGCCACGCGCATGCCCACGAAGGTCAGATCGGCGCCCGCGGCGTAGACGCCGTCGTGGTTCAGGTCCTGGAAGGCCACGCCGTCGACGCGCGAGAAGCGCACCTCGGCGTCCACGCAGGCCGGCGTGGCCTCGGCGGCCGGGGTGTCGGTGGCCTGGGCCAGCGCCCCGTTGCACACGCGGCGGTTCCCGGGGAGCAGCGGATCGACGCGCGTCACGAAGGGCAACTCGACGCTCGCGCCGGCGGCCAGCGTGGGGCTGCGCAGCACAACGCGGCCGTTCTGCTGCTCGCCCGCCGGCGGCGGGTTGAAGCGCGCCGTCCAGCCGGCCGGCAGGGCGCCGGGGGCGTCGTAGATCAGCCCTGCCGGCAGGTGGTCGATGATCTCCACCGCGTCGAGGTCGATGTTGCCGGCGTTGCGTACCGAGAGCACCCAGGTGAGCGTCTCGCCAGCCAGCGCCGGCGCGCCGGTCGGATCCTCGACGCGCTTGGCGATCTCGAGCGCGCGCACCGGCGCCTCGCCGACCAGCACCACCGTCGGATCGAGCCCGTTGCGGTCCACGCCGTCGTCGTCCGACAGCCGGGCTGCCGCGCCCTCGGCCGACAGTCGGGCCTGGTTGCGCACCTCAGGGCCGCGCAGCGCCACCGTGCTGAAGCGCAGATCGACCGCCTGCCGGACCTCGATCCGGGGCAGCCGCACCATGACCTGGCCGTTGACCACTTCGCCCGCGTCCTGGTCGGCGCGGTCGCTGAGGCCGCGGCCGTCTTTGGCCAGCGATCCGTCGAGATAGCGGGTGCCCGCCGGCACCGCGTCCGAGATCAGCACGTTCAGCGCCGGGCCGTTGCCGCGGTTGAGGATCTGCAGCGTCCACTCGATCGTGTCGCCCACGCGGGCGCGGCCCGTGCCGTCGCCGTCGACGATGCGGGCCTGCTTGACGAAGGCGGACAGATCGGCGGCGCCGCCCACGAAGAACACCGTCGGGTCGTCCTCGGCGGGCGTCCGGGGGTCGTCCGAGACCGCCTCCAGGCCTGCCAGATCGGTGACCGTCGCCTGGTTGAGCACCGGCGCGCCCGAGGGCGTGTCGACGTCGATGGCCACCGAGAAGCGCACCGTGGCGGTCTCACCGGGCGCCAACACGCCGGGCTCACCGCCCGGTCCGCGCAGGGCGATGCCGACCTGGATGGGCGAGCGCCCCCCGACGTCGGGCAGGCGCTGGCCGTTGATCGTCGTCGAGCCGCGCTCGTACTGCACCAGGGGGGGGATCACGTCGGTGAGCACCAGCCCCTGCCCCGCCGCGGAGCCGATGTTGGTGATCTCGAGGGTGTACTCCGCGCGGCCGCCGGGCACGAAGCCGGCGTCGCCGAGGGCCACCACCGACTTCTCGACCTGGTAGCCGGGGCCGCCGCCCACCACGAGCACGGTGGCGTCGCCGACGGCTGGCGTCGAGGGATCGTCGGTGGCCACGGGCGTCTCGTCGCGGGCCGACACCTGCCCCTGGTTCGACACCCGCTCGCCGGCTTGCAGATCGGCCGACAGCGTGGCCCGGAAGCGCAGCCGCACCTCGCGCCCCGGCGGCAACAGGCGCAGCGCGCCCACGGCCGCGGGGCCCCACTCGATCACGCCGCGTCGGGGGTCGAAGACGCCGCCGTCGAGCGCCTCGACGCGCACCAAGGCGCGGCGATCGATGGGGTCGATGACGAAGACGCTCTCCTGATCGGCCGCGCCGTCGTTGCGCACCGTGATCGCATACTCGACTTGTCCGCCCGGGGCGAAGCCGGCCCCGTCCACGGGGCGCACCGTCTTGAGCGCCGTCAGGCCGCCGGCGCCGATCACGAAGGTCACGACCTCGGAGAGCTGGAAGTCGCCCACCGCGCCGATGCGCGCCCCGAACTGGTTGCTGACCTCGGTGCCCTGGGCGAGGTCGTCGCGCAGGCGGGCGCGCAGCTCCAAGTCCACCGACTCGCCCGGCTGGAGGACGGGCACCGTCCAGGCCGCGACGTTGGCCTCGAGCCTTCCCCCGGCCACCACGACGTTGGCCAGGGCGGCGTCCACCGGATCGACCACCTCGACGGCCTGCGCCGGGCGGTTGCCGGTGTTCTCGACGTGCAGGACGTAGCTCACGGGATCGCCCGGCTGGAAGCCGCCGCCGTCGTCGTCCCGCACGGTCTTGCGGAGCGCGAGGGCGGGGCGCGCGACGACGGTGAACGCGGTCGCGTCGCCCGCGGTCGGCGTGGCCGGATCGTCGGTGAGGACGGCGTCGAGGCCGTCGGCCAGCACGCGCGCCTGGTTGCTGACCACCAACCCGTCGGCGGCGTCGTCGGCCACCCGCCCGGCGATCTCGAGGCGAAGCCGCTCGCCGGGGCCCAGCGTCGCGCGCCGCACCCGCACCGTGCGCCCGTCGAGCTCACCGTCGGCGCCGCTGAGCACCGGATCGAGGATCGCCTCGGGCAGCAAATCCTCGAGCAGCACGTTCGTGGCGGCGCGGGTGCCCAGGTTGGCGACCTCGAGGGCGTAGACCACCTGGCCGCCCGGTTCGAAGGTGCCCGCGACCGACTTCACCGCGCCGCGAAGGTCGGGCCGATCCTCGACCACGAAGTCGGTCGGATCGTCGGCCGCGGCCGTCGTCGGATCGTCCGACACCCGGTCACCGAGCAGGGCCTGGTTGCTCACCACGGTGCCGTCGGCCGCGTCCTCGGGCACCGTGCCGCTCACGCGCAAGGTCGCGGGTTGGCCACCGGGGACCACGGCCGGCACGGTCCAGGACACCGCGCGGCCCCGCAGCACCGCCGGTCGGGGCACCTGCAGCGCCGCGAGGGGCTCGGGCAGGAGGTCGACCACCTCGACCGGCTCGCTCGGCGCGTCGCCGTCGTTGCGCACCGTCAGCAGGTAGGTCACCACCTGCCCGGGCCGCACGGGCCCCGGCGACTCGATCTCCTTGGTCAGCGCCAACCGTGGCGACGACGTCACGGTGAAGGCGGTCGCGTCGAAGGCGGGGGTGGCGGGGTTGTCGGTGAGATAGGGCTCGGCGATGTCGCGCGCGCTCAGCTCGGCCTGGTTGCTGACCACCGTGCCGTTGGCCAGGGGCCGGCGCAGGGTGGCCTCGACGTGCAGCGTGCCGACCTCGGAGGGGCGTAGCGCCGGGATCCGCCAGACGACGGCGCCGTCCTCGATCGCGCCGCCCTCGGCGGGCTGAGGATCCTGAAGCTCGGCGGGCAGCGCGTCGCGCACCACCACGTCCTCGGCCACGGCGTCGCCGACGTTGCGGAAGCGGATCGTGTAGCGCACCCGCGTGCCGGGTCGGAACGCGCCGTCGCCCAGATCCTCGACGGCCTTGGTGGCCTCGGACAGGTCGGCCGCGCTGACCACCCGCACGATCGTGGGATCGACGGGCGCCGCGGTGGCGGGATCGTCGCTGAGCGCGGGATCGGCCAGGTTGCTCGCGGTCACGCTGGCCTGGTTGGGCACGCGGGTGCCGTTGGGCAGCCCGCGGGCCACGGTGACCTCGAAGCTCTGCTCGACCGGGGTCCCCGGCGCCACGTCGCCCAGCGACCAACTCAGCCCATCGGCCCCGGGTGTCCCGGTGCCCGGATCGGCCAGGCTCAGGTCATCGATGAGCGGATCGCGGAGCACGACGTCGCGGGCGAGGTCGTCGCCCTGATTGACGACCACGAGCGTGTACCGAAGGCGGTCGCCGGGGCGCACGGGGGCGCCGTCCAGGTCGCGCACGGTCTTGAAGACGGCCACCAGCGGGCTGGACCGCACCACGAGGGCGGTCGGATCTGCGTCGCCGGGCAGGCCAGGATCGTCGGTCAGCGTCGGCGCCTCACCCTCGATCTGCGCGGTCGCCTGGTTGATGAAGACGGTGCCGTCGGCGAGCGGCGACGGCACGCGCGCCCGGAGGGTCAGCGTGACGCCCTCGCCGGGGGCCAGGGGCGGCACGGCCCAGCGCGCGTCGACGTCGCCGATCTGGGCGGGCGGCTCCGCCTCCCAGTCGAGCAGCCCGGCCGGCAGCGGATCGACCACGCTCACCGGGCCCGAGGGCGCCGTGCCCTGGTTGCGCACCTCGATTCGGAAGGTCACCACGTCGCCCGGGCGGGCCTCGCGCGGCTCCACGGTCTTGGCCGGCCGCCCCAGATCGGGCGCGCTGACGACCGTCACGCGGGTGGGATCGCCCACCTCGACCGTCGCCGGATCGTCGCTCGCCAGGGGCGTGACGTCGCGACCCACGGCCTGCGCCTGGTTGGCGATCACCCCACCCGCCGCCACGTCCATGGCGACGGTCGCTTCGAAGGCCAGCGTCACCGGCTCCCCCGGCTCCACCGTGCCGGGGATGGCCCAGGTGATCGTGCCCCCCCGCAGCGCGCCCTTGCCCTCGACCGCCACGTCGACGAGGCCGGCCGGCACGGCGTCCGTCACCTGCACCTCGAAGACGGGCGCGTCACCCGTGGCCCGCAGCGTCAGCGCGTAGCGCAGACGATCGCCCGGCTGCACCAGGCCGCCGTTCAGGTCGATGACCGCCTTGTCGAGGGCCAGCGCGGGCGTGGAGTCCACCGAGAAGAGCGTCGGGTCGTCCAGGGCAGGCGTGTCGGGATCGTCGCTCGCCGAGTCGCCGCCCACCGCCAACTCGACCGCCGCCTGGTTGCGCACCTGCACCCCGTCGGGCAGCACCGGCAGCAGCGTCGCGTTCACCCGGACCGTCACCTCGGCGCCCACGTCCAGCGCCGGGATCGGCACGGTGAGGCGTCGCCCGGCGACCGCGCCCATGTCGGGCACGACCGAGGCGAAGACCCCGTCCGGCACCTGGTCGACCAGCGTCGACGGCGGCGCGGCGTCGGTGCCCGCGTTGCGCACGCGGAAGGTGTAGGTGACCGTGTCGCCCGGCGCGGCCACCCGGGGGGCCACGGCCTTGGTGAGCACCAGCAGCGGCTGCGAGCGCACGGTGACGCGGGTGGGATCGAGGCGCTCGACCGTGCGCGGATCGTCGGTGGCCAGGTTGCCCGTCTCGGCGCTGCTCACCATCGCCTGGTTCGCGATGATCGTGCCGTCGGCGGCCTGCGCCGGCAGCGCGGTCTCGAAGGTGCCCACGAAGCTCTCGCCCGGCTCGAGGCGCGGCACTTGCCAGGTGACGGTGTTGGTGCCCCCGTCGTAGACGCCCCCGTCGAGCGGCACCACGTCCTCGAAGTCGAAGGTCAGCGGATCGATCACGGTCACGGCCGTGGCGGCCCGGTTGCCGCGGTTCTGCACCGTGATCTGCCACGTCAGGCGCTGGCCGGGGACCGCGACGCCGTTCGGGGCGTCCGACACCTTCTGGGCACCGCTCAGATCGGGCGCCGCGAAGACGCGCAGCCGCTCGCTGGCCGCCTCGACGGTCTGCTGACTCGCGCGCAGCGTGGCGACGTTCTGGATCACCGTGTCGTGGGCGACGCCGGCGTTGACCTGCACGGTGAAGGTCACGCGCTCCCGCCCGCCGGGGCCCACCGTCAGCAGCCCCTGCAGACGCCCGCCCGCGCACAGCAGATCGGGTTGGGCCGACTCGAGCACACAGTTGCCGGTGGCGGGCGGCAACGGATCGTTGACGAACACCTCGGCGGGCGCGGTGCCGGTGTTGGCGATCTGCACGACGTAGCGAAGCGTGTCGCCGGGCTCGAGGCGCCCGCCGTTCACGTCGACCACCGTCTTGCGCGTCTGCGCGCCCGCGATGTCGATCGCCGCGCTCAAGGTCATGCGGGTCGGATCCACGCCCTCGCCCGTGTCGGGATCGTCGGTGAGCGTCGCCTCGCCGGCCGCGATCACCTGGGCCTGGTTGTCGACCGCGAAGCCGTTGATGCCGCCCGCGGGCACCCCGTCCGCGAGCAACTGCTCCACGTCGTGGATGCGGGCGATGACGGTCACGGTCGTGCCGCCGCCGGGCGCGCCGGGCACCACCAGATCCGTCACCCGGACGCGGTTGCGGCCCGGATCGCTCTGATCGGTGCCACCGAAGCTGATGACCTGCAGCAGGTCGAGGTAGGGCGGCAGATCGTCCACCAACTCCACGCCCTGCACGTCGTGGGCGTTGGTGTTGGGGATGACGATGTCGTAGCGCACGACCTCGCCCGGCACGAAGCGGTCGTCACCGTTGGTGTCGGTCACGCGCTTGGTCGGCTGGCCCAGATCCAGGCCACCGAGGATCACCAGGATCGCCTCGTTACTGCGGGCGTCCATGCCGACGTTGGCCGCGGCGATGAGGGCCTGCAGGACGAAGCGCGTGCCCACGGCGACGCCGGGATCGATGGTCGCCTGGAGAGTGATCTCCCGCGTGTTGTCGCCCTGATACGGGATGTTGCCGAGCAGCAGGCCCGCACCCGCGAGGGGGCTCTGCACCTCCGCGCCCGGCACCGGATCGGCCCCGTCCAGCCGCAGGCTGCCGGGCAGGTAGGTCAGCCCGGCGGGTAGCGTCAGGCGCGCGCGCACGGCCACCGCGTCCAGGGTGCCCTCGTTGGCGAGCTGCAGCCGGATGACGACCCGCTCGCGCGGCGCCGCTTCGTCCGGGATCACCGTGAGCCGGGTGCCATCTCGCTGAAAATTCGGGGCGTTGCGGTCGACGACCAGCATCACGAAGCCGAGGAGGAAGGACTCCCCCGCCCCGGCCTGATCGCGGCTCATCGCGTCGATGATCCCGTCGCCCGATCCGACCCGGATCGGCGCCGCCGTGTCGCCGGCGCGCAGGTAGCTCGAGACGTTGAAGCTGTCGAGATCGAGGCCCAACGTGTAGCCGCCCGGCGAGCTGCTGTTGAAGAGGTTGTTGGGCGGGTTGTTGGCGTCGCTGAGGCGGCGCCCGTTGAAGTCCATGAAGTCGAAGCAGTTGGCGCAGGGAAACACAGGATCGGTGTCCTGCGGCGGCACGCCGAGGAAGGAGTCGCCCTCGAGGGCGAAGTAGGTCAGCCGGGCGGTGCCGTTGCGGGGGAAGTCGAAGCCGTCGATCTGAAACTGGTCGATGCCCGGGCTCTCGGGCGTCTCGTCGAGCTGCCGGAAGCCGTCGTGGATGAAGATGTCGCGGAGCGTGTTCGCCGAGGCGGCGTTGTAGACCAGCACCAGCGACCAGCCGGCGTACTTGGCCTGGCACTCGGACTCGTCCACGCAGGTGCCGTCGGGGTTCAGGAAGCCCGGCTCGGCGTCCAGATCGCCGACCGTGTAGCGGCCGTTGAAGGCCTGCGCGCCGGGGTGCGCGGCCACCTCCGCGGTGACGTCCGCGCGGCAGTAGAAGAAGCCACCGAGGGACGGGACGGTCACGCAGCGGTCGGCGGTGAGGTCGTTGAAGCGCGTCCCGTCCGCCGCCGTGAAGTCGACCTCGCGGTCGACGCGGTTGGCCAGGCTGCCACTCCAGAACAGGTAGGCCCCGACGATCTGCGCGTCGAAAGGCAAGGCGCTCACGTCGCCGGACGAGAGCGGCAGGAGGCCGCTGTTCACCGCGAGGTTCGCGATGGACGTCGTCATCATCGTGTTGCCGGTGACGATCGCGCCGCCGAACACGCGGTGCGACGCATACAGCCGATGCGGCTCACCGTCGACGAGCGCGCTGGCCACTCCTGGAAGGAGCAGCAGCACCGCGAGGGCGGCGCACGTCTGGGACCGAACCAATGGCTTCACGGGGTCGCCGAGGCTTGGAGAGTGGCGGGAGTGTAGGAGAGGTGCTCGCGGCGCGGCAACAAGCGCGCCCGACAATCAGCCCGCCACGGTCGCCGCGCCGGCCCTGGCAGGCCGGGATCGCCCCACCAGGGTCCGTTTCAGAGCTGGTTCACGCGCGGGAAGTAGATCTCGGCGCGGCGGCTCGCCACGAGCTCGCCGGGGCGGCGACCCGTCACCCCGCCGAGCATCAGCACGGTGCCGCTCTGCAGCCGCGTCGACACGACGCCGTAGCGCGGCTCGCTGAGGCCGCAGCCGGCCTCGAGCTCGACGACCTCGTAGCCACCCACCCGCGTGCCCCCGTTGGCGTCGGCCTGCGCGATGGGGCGCAGCCGCGAGGACGCGGCGAGCGGCGTGTCGAAGCGCCGCCCGCCGATCGCCACGATGGTGCCGTCGTCGAGCAGCGTGGTCGACAGCTCGCCCCGCCCGTTCACCAGGGCCCCGGTCGTCCCGCCGTGCTGCACCGACAGGTCGTCGGCGCGCAGGATCTCGAGGCCGTTGGCCGTCTGCGACCGATCGGCGCTGGCGTAGCCGCCCACGAAGACGACCTGCCGCCCGCCGTCGATCTCGACCGCCGAGTGCCCCCAGCGGGCCTCGCCCAAGCGTCCACCGAGGGGCTGGATGAAGCAGCCCTGCTCCGCGCTGGGCCGCGCGTCGCCCACGCACCCGCGCTGGGCGGGGTTGCTGTTGACGGTGAACACCTCCACCGAGTCGGTGGCGGAGCCGTCCGTGGTCACGCCGCCGGCCACGACGGCCAGCTCGTTGCTGCGTCGCACCATCGACCCCGTGTGCCAGGCGCGCGGGATGTGCATGTCGCCCTGGGCCCGCCAGGTGCCCTGGAAGGGGTCGCCGCCCGGACCCGGGAAGAACCGGAAGGTCGTCGCGAGCGCCGCGCCGTCCGCGCCGAACCCGCCGCTGAAGAGGACCGAGCCGCCGCCATCCTCCAGCCGCGTCGCCTGGTGCATGGACCGCGCGTCCACGGCGATGCCCAGCGGCAGCTCGCGCACCGGCTGCACCAGATCGTCGAGGCTGATCACCTCGGCCGTGCTCACCGGCACCGCCTCGGGCTGCACCCGCGTGATCCCGCCCACGAGCAATACGTGCCCGCTGTCGAGCAGGGTGGCGGTGTGGTAGGCGCGGGCCTGCGTCATCTTGAAGGGCAGCAGTTGAAAGTCGGAGCGCGCCGGATCGTAGATCTCGAGCGTGTCGATCGCGGCGATGACGTCGCCCTGCGCGTCCACCTGCGCGCCGCCCGCCACCAACACGCGCCCGTCGCGCAGCGTGGTGGCCGTCATGCCGACCCGAAGCCCGTTCAGATCGTCCTTGCCGTCGGCTGACCGGAAGCGGGGCGATGCGCGGTTGAGGCCAACGCACTCGGCCTGCCCCAGCTGCACCGACACGCGCGCCTCGACGCCCTCGGTCACGTCGAAGGGCGCGCTGGCCCCGTAGAAGTGAACGATGTTCTGCTCATCGGCGACGTTGAAGCCGCGGGCGAAGAGGCGGAAGCCGCGCCCGAAGGGCAGCCCGGTGACCTTGGCGCCGCGGTCGCCGATGTCGACCAGCGCGGTGCTCGTCTTGCCGCTGGCGTCACGCACCACCAGCTCGATCGAGTCCGCCGGGCCCTGCGTGGTGAGCAGGTCGTCCTGACCGTCCGCCGTGTAGAGCTCGAAGGTGACCGTCGTGTCGGTCTGCGTGTCGCAGCCGACCGTCGCCGCCGCCAGCGCCGTCCAAAGGAGAAGTGTGCGCCGCATCACCACACCACCGTCGCGTCATAGCCGCTCTTGGGCTCGTCCTGCAGCAGGTAGTAGCCGCCGACGACGGCCCCGCCGACGAGCGCCGCCCCCGCCACGGTGAGCAGCACCCACGTCACGGTCGACGAGTCGTCGTCGTCGCCGGGTCCCTGCTCGTTGGGATCCTCGAGCGAGGTCGGCTTGAAGGTCTCGAAGGGCTCGTCGGGTGGCGGGACCGCGACCAGCGGGTCGTGCTTCGCCAGATCCGGGTGCTCGGTCGGGGGGGGCGCGACCGGCGCCGCGGCGAGCACCAGGGGGCCGGCCACGACCTTGTCGAAGGGGAACGCCGTGCACGCGGTCTCGACGTCGCCGGCGAAGCCGCTGGCCTTGCTCGTGACCGCCGACAGGTTGGCCCGGAACCGCAGCTCGTCGAGGCGCGCCGTCTGCTTGGCCGCCACCGAGTACACGAAGGCGGTGAGCGCGAAGTCGTTGCCCTGCGGGGTCACGAAGCCCACCACCACGCAATCCGCGCGTGTCTGCGAGGCGATGGCCTCGGCCTTCTCGCGGAAGGCCTCGTTGATGTCCATCTTGCGCGCCTGCTCGGTGAGCTGCGTGACCAGCGTCGGATCGGCCTTCTGCGCCGGCTCCGGTCCCACCTGCATGCTCAGGGTCAGGTTCACCTTCCGGGGCTTGCCGCCCTTCACGCGCGTGCGCTGCGCGGCCAGGCCGGCCGTCGCGTCACTGGCCTGCACGTAGTGATCACCGCGCACCAGATCCTTCACCGTCACCGGCGCCTTGCCGCGCTCGATGCCATCGACGCGAACCTCGGCCCCCTCGGGCTCGGTGCTGATCACCAGCGAGCCCTTCTTCTTCTTGAGCAGCTTCTTGCGCTCCTTGCCGAACATCGCCTTCGCGTCTTCGGAGAACTCGTCGAGGGGCTCGGCCTCGGGCAGCAGCGCCACCACCCGCCGGAAGTAGTCCTCGGCGTCGGCGTCGAAGCCCAGGGCCAGCGTCGTGGCCCCCAGGAAGCCGAGCGTCTCGGCGATGGCCTCGAGCTTGTTCACCGAGGCCAGGCCCTCCTCGTACAAGTCCAGCGCGCCCCGCAGCTGATCGAGCGCCTTCTGCAAGTCATTGGCCGCGTAGGCCTCCTTGCCGGCCACGCGCAGGCGCTCGGCCCGCTCGACGCGCTCGTCGCTCTCGCCCGCCTTGACCGGCCCGGACTCCTTCTGGTCGGTGGTCTGGACCTTCTGGCTGCGCCGGAGCTGATCGCGGGTGGCCTCGTCGAACTTCTGCGAGAGCAGCCGCGCCCCCGGTACGTCATCCGCCGTCATCGGGCCCAGCCAGACCCGCGGCTGGGGCGCCTGCGCCAGGGCGCGTTGCGGCGCTCCCCCCACCAGGGGCAGGCCGAAGAACGCCTGCGACGCCGCCAGGAGGGCGACCAGCGCGACGTGGTGAGGTGGAGCCGACCGTGTCATTCCCGAGCTCTCCACAGCCCAAATGGGCCAGTTGCCCAAATGGGCCAGTTGCCCAAATGAGCCAGTTGCCCAAATGGGCCAGTTGGTCGTGCAGCGAGCGCGCCACCTCGCGGCGACGACCCCCGGCTGCGGAGCCGTGGGGCAGTAGCATAGCGCTCGCTTTGCCGTCAACGCCGTGGCAGGCTCGCGGTGTTGCGTCCTTCCATTCCCGGCAAGGTCTTCGCGGGCTACCTGGCCCTGCTCGTCGCCTTCGGGGCCGTGACCGCCCACACCCTGGGCCAGGTGCGCGGCCTGGGTGACCGCGTTGCGCGACTGCACGCGACGCTGGTCCCGTTGCCCTCGATCCTGGGCGAGGTGCAGAGCGACCTGCGGGCCCTGGATCCGGTGCTCGACCAAGCCGACCCGGCGGCCCTGCGGCGCAGCGTGCACCTCGCGCGGCGCGTCCACCCCTTCATCGAACGCATCGGCCAGGGGCTCGATCGCGCGGCCGGTCTGCTCGAGGCCCCCGGTGCCCCGCCCGAGGCCGCCGCCTTCGTGCCGCGCGTGCGCGCCCTGTCCCGCGACATCGATCCCCTCGCGGCCGCGACCACGCGCTTCTTCGACCGGGTCGAGGCCGGGGCCGACGCCTCGGCCAGCCGCCGCGACGCCCGCCGCCTGCTGCGCGCGATCGGGCGCGATCTGGCCCGCCTGCAGGTCGATCTCAACGACGCCCTCGGGCGCGCCGTCGTGACCTTCGGCGAAGAGGAACGTCGCGCGATCTGGGGCGCCATCGTGCTGGCCGCGGTGGCGATGGTGCTCGCGATCGGGATCATGTGGAGCACCACCCGCCTGCTGCGACCGCTGAGCTCGCTGCGCGCTGGCGTCGAGCGCCTCGCGCGCGGCGAATATGCCGAGGCCCCCGTCCTGGTCGACGGGCACGGCGAGCTGGCGACGCTGGCGGCCGAGTTCAACCGCATGGCCGAGGCCATCCGCCGCCGCGACGCCCAGCTCGTCGAGCAGCAGACCGAGATGCTGCACCAGGAGCGCCTCGCGACCGTCGGCAAGCTCTCGGCGCAGATCACGCACGAGCTGCGCAACCCGCTCAGCAGCATCGGCCTCAACTCCGAGCTGCTCATGGAGGAGCTCGAGTCGCCGGCCGATCTCGACCTCGCCTCGGCCCGCGGCCTGCTCGAGAACATCATCAAGGAAGTCGAGCGGTTGCGGGAGATCACCGAGGAGTACTTGCGCTTCGCGCGGCTGCCCCGCCCCGAGCGGGTGCCGGTCGATCTCAACCACGCGGCCGCCGAGCTGCTGGAGTTCGTGCGCGGCGAGATGACGCTGGCCGGCGTGCGCACGCGCCTGGACGCCGATCCCGCGGCCCGCCCGGCGCTGGTCGATCCCAACCAGCTCCGCGCGGCCCTGCTCAACCTGCTGCGCAACGCGCGCGAGGCCACCGGTCAGGGCGGCCACGTCGTCGTCCGGGTGCGCAGCCTGGGCGGACACGCGACCCTCGAGGTCACCGACGACGGGCCGGGCTTGGCCGACGACGCGCGGGCGCGCCTCTTCGAGCCCTTCTTCTCGACCAAGCCCCAAGGCACCGGCCTGGGGCTGCCGATGGTGCGCAAGATCGTCCTGGCCCAGCGCGGCAGCGTCGAGGTGGAGAGCGCCCTCGGGCGCGGCGCGACCTTCCGCCTGGTGCTCCCCCTCGTCCCCGATCCATCGGAGGTGCCGGCCTGATGCGTCTTCGCCTGATGACCTACAACGTGCGGGTCGGCGTCGAGAGCTCGCTCGCCGCCCTCGCCGACGCGATCCGTGCCGTCGGTGTCCCCGACGTGCTGGCCCTGCAGGAGATCGGGGTCGACTGGAACATGGGCGAGCGCGTCGACCAGCCCGCTGTCCTGGCCGCCTCCATCGGGCTGCCGCATCAGTCCTTCGGCGGCGCGCTCACCGACGCCGCCGGCGGCCGCTTCGGCGTCGCCCTCGCCTGCCGGTGGCCCCTCGCCGACGTCCAACTCACCGCTCTGCCCCGGGACCGGGACGAGCAGCGCGTCCTGCTGCGGGCGCGCGTCGAGGCGCCGATCCCCTTCACGGCGTTCTGCACCCACCTGAGCGTCCACGCCCACGAGCGGGAGGCGCAGGCCGTCGTCGTGGCGGAGGCGGTGGCGGCCACGTCCGGTCCGGTGGTCCTGCTGGGCGATCTGAACGACCGACCGGGCACCCCGACGGTGCTCGCGGTGCGGGGGGCCCTGACCGACTGCTTCGACGCGCGGGGCGAGGGCCCGGCCGAGACCTTCAGCGTCCGCGACCCACACCGCCGCATCGACTATGTGCTCGTCGGTGGCGGGCTCGAACCCGACGGACCGGCGCGCGTGGCGCGCGCGGCCACCGCCAGCGATCACTTCCCGCTCGTGGCCGAGGCGCGCTTCGGCCACGCCGTGGGCTGAGGCGAGCTGGACGTGGCCTGGGCGGCCGACCCGTGCTATCAGTGGAGGGCTTTGACACTGCGCCCCCTCAACCTTGCGCGCGGCCTGCTCATCGCGGCGGCCGGGCTGACGCTCGCCGGCTGCCCCCAGACGCGGGTGCCGGGGACCTACGGCGGCTGGATGGGCACGGCGCTGGCCGACCGTCCACCCGACGAGCCGGCGCGGCCGCCCACCGATCTCGAAGAGGTGCCCCCCGACACGGCGTCGCCGAGCCCGCAGGCG
>CALBMW010000444.1 GCA_937896275.1 uncultured Myxococcales bacterium | reverse complement strand
TCCCTCTCGTCGTCCTCGAGCCGCCAGGCCTCGTGCTTCGCTGCCGGCGGCGCGTCGGCGGGCACGCCCGCGAGCCGGACCTGAGCCGCCGCGGCGCTGCGGGCGGCCTCGTCGCGCAGTCGTTCGACGAGTGGAGCCTGGGCCTGGGCCTCCTCGACCAGCTTCAAGGCCCGCTCACGTTGGCGCTGGCCTTCGAGCCAGGCCGACACCTCGGCCCCCAAGGTCTGCGCGTCCGCGAACCGGTCGGCGGGTTGCAGGGCCATGGCCCGACGGCAGGTCTCTTGCAACTCCACGGGCACCGGCAGGCGCCCAGCCATCGGCCGGTGGCGCCCCGCCAACACGCGGGACAGCACCTCGAGAGATCCGCCCTCCTGATAGGGCGCGTGCCCCGCCAGGCACTCGTAGAGCACCACCCCCAGCGCGTAGACGTCTGCGGCGAGACCGATGGCTTCGTCCAGCCCGCGTGCCTGCTCGGGCGCCATGTACATCGGCGTCCCCGCCGCCGGCCGACCGGGCGCGCCGTCCCCGATCGACGGCAGCTCGCGCACCGTCTCGGGCGGCGCGGCCCGCGCGAGCCCCCAGTCCACCACCAGCACGTCGCCGAACTCGCCCACCAGGATGTTCTGTGGCTTCAGGTCCCCATGCACGACCCGCTGGCTGTGCGCGAAAGCCACCGCGTCGCAGGCCTGCCTGAAGCATCCGACGAGTCGACGGAGCGTCCACTCTTCGGGTGACTCGGCGTGGGTCTTGGCGATGAGATCGGCCAGCGTCCGCCCGCGCACCACGCGCATCGTGTACCAGACGCGCCCGTCGGGCAGGCGCCCCAGCTCGTACACGGGCAGGATGCCGGCGTGCTGCAGCTGGGCCGTCACCTTCGCCTCGGCGGCGAAGCGGGCGCTCGCCTCGTCGTCCATGGCGCCGGCGCGAAACAGCTTCAGCGCGAGGTCGCGCTCCAGCACCGGATCGTGAACCAAGAGCACGTCACCCATGCCGCCCCGACCCAGCAGACCTCGGACCTCGAAGCGCCCCACCCGTGTGCCCGGTGCGAGGGGCGCTTCGAGGTCCGCCTCGGACGCCGCCCAGAGCGCCCCTGCCCAGCGCGAAGGCGCCAGGATCGCGTCGGTCTTCGGATCGGCGTCGGCCGCCAACATGCCTTCGAGCGCCGACGCGAGCTCGACGTCGTCGGCCCTCAGCGCCTGCAGGCGATTGGAGCGGTCCGCCTCCGGCGCATCGCAGAGCGCGTCGAAGGTCTCCATGAGACGCCGGTGCCGTGCGATCTCGTCAGGCCCCGGCGTGCCGCCCCTCGCCGGGCTCATTCGTCGGGCCCCGGGCGCAGCTCTTGGGCCAACCACGCGCGCGCCGCCCTCCACTGACGTTCCGCGTTGCGGGTCGCGATGCCGTGATGGCGCCCGAGCTCGTCCATCGTCAGCCCGCCGAAGAAGCGCAGCACGACGATGCTCTCCTGAAGGGGATCCAACACCTTGAGGCGCTCGAGCGCCTGGTGCAGGTTCAGGACATCGACCGAAGCGCCTTCGATGTCCAGTTCGGCCGCCGACAACGTCACGCGCTGTCGATCGCCGCCGCGCTTGCGGGCCAGGCGAGCGCGCGCGTGATCCACCAACACCGATCGCATCACAGTGGCCGCGTACGCCCGAAAGTGCTCGGAGTCGCGCCACGTCCCGGGGTCGTGCGCCAACAGCTGCAGGAAGGCCTCGTGCAGCAGCGCGGTCGGCTGCAGCGTGTGCCCCGCAGCTTCACGATGGAAGTAGCGCTCGGCGACCCCGCGCAGCTGCTGGTACAGTTGCTCGAAGTCGCCGAATGGATCGGTCGGCTTCATAACGTCCCCCGGACGGTCCCCCTCGTCAGCCCGCCTGATTACCGGCGAAGAGTCCCGCACCGAGTCACTCAGACTGGTCCGCGGATTCGGGGGAGAAACTCCGCCATCTATTTTCGATCGTCGCGAAGAACGATCCGCTGGCGGGTGGGGCGCGCGGCCCTGAGCGGCCGGCGCGGGGGACATCAGGGGCTCTGGAACTGGGCTTCGATCTTGCGGCATCGGTCCAGATACAGTTGCACGGCGCCGTCGGCGCCGTCGAGGGCGGCGCACAGGCGGAACTGACCGGCCGCCTCGCCCACCGCGCGATCGTGAAAGGCGCGAACGCCCCGCTCGAAGGCCTTTCGCGTGGCGTCCTTGGCCGCGCGGCGATCGATCGGCTCGGCGTCGTAGACCTCGTACACGTCCATCGGCGCCGCGCCGGGCGCCGGGATCACGCGGTCGAGCAGCCGCATCGACCATCGATCCGGATCGGCCATCGCGCCGAGCGTGGCCGCCGTCAGCAGCAGGCCGCTGCCGTAGGGCCGCGTGAGCGTCTCGACCCGATGGGCCACGCCGACCGCGTCGCTGATCACCGTCGTGTCCATGCGGTGCTCCGTGCCCACCGTGCCCAGCATCAGGGGCCCGCTGTTGACCCCGATGCCCAGGTCGATGGGCGGCTCGCCCCGCAGCGCCCGGCGCTCGTTCTCGGCGGCCACGCGGCGCAGCATGGCGATCCCCGCGGCCACCGCGTCGTCGGCCCGCCGATCGAAGACCGCCATCACCGAGTCGCCGATGAACTTGTCGACGACCCCGCCGTGCTCGAGCACGACCGGCTCGAGCGCGGCGAGGTGCTCGTTGAGCAGGCGGAAGCGCGCGCTCGGATCCAGGCCCCCGGTGAGGGCCGAGAAGCGCTTCAGGTCAGCGAACAGCACGGTCATGTCGCGACCGATCGCGTCGCCGAGGCGCACGTCCAGGACCGAGTCGCGCCCCAGCAGCTCCAGGAACCGGCCGGGCACGAAGCGCGCCACCGAGCGGTTCATCGTGGCCAGGTGCAGGTGCGTGCGCATGCGCGCCTGGAGCTCCTCGGCGCTGAAGGGCTTGCCCAGGTAATCGTTGGCCCCCGCGTCGAGGCCGGCGACGAGATCGGGCACCTCGTTGCGGGCGGTCAGCATGAGGATCGGCAGCTCCGTGCGGGCGTAGAGCGCGCGCAAGCGTCGACACACCTCGAGGCCGTCCATCTCGGGCATCATCACGTCGAGCAGCACCATGTGCGGACGGGTGCCCGTGTCGATGTGCTCGAGCGCCTCGGGCCCGCTCAGCGCCGTCGTCACGCTGTACCCCAGCCGCGCGAGGCGGTTGAGCACCACCTGCAAGTTGGCCGGCTCGTCATCGACGACGAGGACGTTGAAGCCGCGCCCCTCGTCCGATGACGCGACCACCGTCCCCATCACGGTCGTGTCGCGCTCGACCACGCGACGCAGCCCGCCCAGGGCGGAGGGCGCGCGCATCGCCTCGACCCCCCGCGCCACGGGCAGACGGAAGCTGAAGCGCGAGCCGCGGCCCGGCGCCGAGCCCAGCACCATGTGGGTCTCGTGCAGGTCGAGCAGCTGCCGCGCGATCGACAGGCCCAGGCCGGTCCCGCCGTAGGTGCGCGCCACCCGCTCGTCCGCCTGCACGAAAGCATCGAAGATGCGCCCCTGCGCCGTCTGATCGATGCCCACGCCGGTGTCCTCGACGTAGAACTCGACGTCGCCGTCCACGGTGAGCTCGGCCCCCACCTGGATGCTGCCCTGGCGCGTGAACTTGATCGCGTTGTCGACGAGTACGGTGAGCACCTGCTCCAGGCGCTGGGGATCGGCCAACACCGGCGGCATGTCGCCGTCCACGTGCTCGATCAGCACCACCCCGTCGCGCACCAGCGGGCGCAACAGTTGGACCACCGCCAGCACCGCATCTCGGGCGTCGACCGCGCCGCGCACCACGCGGAGCTGGCCCTCCGACAGGCGGGCCGAGTCGAGCAGATCGTCAATCAGGTTGGCCAGCCGGCGCGCGCTCGAGACCACCAGCCCAAGGTCGTGGGCGGCGCTCGGCGTGGGCGGCGCCTCGGGGGCGTCGAGCACCGACTCCGTGAGCCCGATGATGGCGTTGAGCGGTGTGCGCAGCTCGTGGGAGGTACGCGCCAGGAAGGACTCACGCTGCCGGTCCAGCGCGATGAGTCGCTCGTTCTGGGCCTCCGTGCGCACCTGGGACGCCTTGGCGTCGTGCAGCAGCATGGCGTTGGCGATCGACGTGGCCGCGAGCGCCGCGAAGACCCGCAGAAGCTCGACGCGATCCTCGGTGAACGCGCCCGCCGCGAGGTCGTTGCCCAGATACAGCACCCCGACCTGGCGGCCCCGCTGACCGAGGGCAACGCACAGGATCGATCGCGGGCGGTCGCGGCGCAGGGCGGGCGCCTCGGCGAAGCGCTGCCCGCGGGCCGCGTCGTGCAGCAGCACCGTCTCGCCGCTGCGCGCCACGAAGTGAACGATCTCGGGCACGAGCCCCGCGCAGGCATCGACCGGCGTCCCCTCGAGCACCGCGATGCCGCTCTCGTCGGCCACGCCGCGCGCCTGCAGCCGCAGGGCTCCGTCGACATCGAGGAAGAGGAAGGCCCGCTGAGCGCCCGCGCTCTGGAGCACCGTCCGCAGGACCTGGTCGAGCAGTCGCTCGAGCTCGACCTCACTGGCCACGGCCTCGCTGATCCGCAGCACCGTCTCGACATCGAGCGAGGCCGTCGCCCGGACCGTGCCGGAGGCGCCGAGGCGTGCTGCCTTTGCCGTGGCGCCCCAGGCCCGCCACCGGGCCGCCGCCTCATCGCCATAGGCCCGCGCGGCGATCGGGCGCCCCGCCTCTCGGTGGAAGTCAGCGGCCAACTCGAGGGCCAGGGCCTCGTCCTGCACGAAGCCGTTGGCTCGCGCCTCCTTCGCCGACTGCTCGTAGGCGCGCGTGGCCTCGCCACAGCGGCCCTGGACCCGCGCGATCTCGGCTTCGAGCAGCGTCACCCGGTGGGCGTGGTTGTGGGGCGCCTGGGCGGTCCACGCCTTCAGGCGTTCGTGGTCGGCCTCGGTGGCGGCCACGGCCCCGACCGGGT
>CALBMW010000443.1 GCA_937896275.1 uncultured Myxococcales bacterium | reverse complement strand
GGGCGACCTTCACCGAACACGACGCGCGCCTCGCCCCCGAGGGGTCGGGCCTCGAAGCAGCCCAGCGCCTCGGCGTCGTGGCAGGCCGCCGGCCGCGCCTCGCCGAACACGGGCCAATCGATCCCGATGCCGGCGTGCCGGCGGCTGAACCACGCCTCTCGCGTGCCATCCGGTCGGGCCGGCCCCAGCCCGCCCACGACCGTCCAGCCTCGCGCGAGCTCGCCGCGCAACCAACGCTCCAGCGCGGGCGCCGCCGGCGTGGGCGGATCGATCGAGACGGTCTGCAGGTCGAAGCTCAGCGGCGCGTCGAGGCGCGCGTCCGGTGGCGGGTGCATGTCACCGGCGATCAGGGCGAGCAGGTCATTCGCGTCGAGCGGCACCGGCGGCTGGACCGCGAGGGTGGCCCCGAGCGAGAGGCCGGCGGCGGCGAGGAGCAGGACGCGGCGGCGAATGGGCATGGACGGGGCCTCCCGGCGTGGACGGGAGGTGGAACGGGCGAGGGGGTGGGGGGATCTACCGCGGCCCCCACGTCGCGCCCGATCACTCCCCCTCGACGAAGCTCCCCGTCCACCCCGGCATCTTCGGCATGTCACCCTTGTCGACCATCTCCCACCACGCCTCGTCCGTCAGCCGGTCCGACATGGCATGCGGGAAGGCGAAGAAGGAGAAGATGCCGCCCTGGGTCACGCGCTCGCCGCGTGGGTCCGGCACCACCACGAACAGGTCCATCAGCCTGCCCAGGCCCAGGTGCAACGCTTGGCCGCGGGTCACGTTGGAGTAGATGTCGGTCACCAGCGTGATGCCACGGGTCTGGCGACCCTCGTCGTTGCCGAGGACGAGGTCGGTGGTCTTCTCGCGGCGCAGGAACATCTCTTCGAGCAGGCCGCCGACCAGCTCGAGCCACGCCACGTCGTCCTTGTCGAAGGGTTCGCCCGCGATCTCCTTGCGGGCCAGGGCGGCGAGGCGCTCGGCATAGCGGCGAGCGTTGAGCGGGCGCCCGCCCTCCTCCCAGCCGTGCGTGATCATGGGCTCCTTACCCTCGTTGAGCGCCGTGTGGACGCGCTGGGCGAGGGCCGCCATCTGGTCGAAGAGCTGGGGCAGGGGATCGACGTAGCCAACGGGCGTCGCGAGCTCGGGCTGCTCGATGAAGGCCATCACGGGGGCGCCGCCGTCACACTCGGCGCCGTACTCCTGGGCGGCGTAGAGGACCGAGTCATGCTTGAGCTGGGTGTACCCGCCGAGGGCGGCCATCAGGAGGCGGTCGGCCCAGGCGTCCCCCTGGGCAAAGCGCATGGCCTTCGGGGGCGCGACGTCGTGGCGGGCGGCGAGCGTTCGCAGCAGGGCCAGCCAGCCGTGGTACAGGTCGGTCTGGGCCAGGCCGTCCTTCGGATCGCCGTGCGCGCCCATCAGCTTCTTCAGCGCGGCCTCGTACTCGGGCAGGAAGTCATCGCCGAGCTTCTCGGCGCGGGCGGCGTCCATCGCGATGGCCTTGGCGCGCGGGCTGCCGAGGGCGGCGAAGACCTCGACGGCGTCGGGCCAGCCGCGTGGCGTCTTCAGCGTGGGATAGGTCAGCGCGCCCAGGAACGAGGCGTCGACGCCGAAGCGTTTGGGGAAGAGCCTGAGCGTGGCCTTGCGCTTGCCGCCGCTCAGCGTGCCTTGCAGGCCGCGCAGGGGGATGGGCCCGACGAGGTCGGCGAGCGCCTCGGCGAGGGCGTCGGCGTTGGCCGGCTCGAGCAGCTCGGGGTGCTTGGCGCGCAGGATCTTCAGGTGGGCGGGCGTGCCGTCGATGGGTCGGCCCAGGAAGGCGCCCCCGAGGGCGTCCACGGCGACCCACTTGTCATAGGCGGTGCCGCCCTCCTTCACAGGCAGCTCGAGGGCGGTCAGCAGACGCTTGGCGGCGGTGGGCGGGAGCGGGATCAGGCCATACCAGTTGATGGCCAGGAAGTAGGACGCGAGGCCGGAGCCGGTGTAGTGGCCGCGCACGGTGAACTGGCTGAAGTCGACCGGCAGCGGCTCCCCCCAGGGCACCGGCCACTGGGCGATGCCTTCATGGGCGAGCACCCGTTCGATGATGCGGGCCGCGTCGGCGCGGAGCGGCGCCGGGACCGTCTCCAGCGCCTTGGGCACGTTGAGCCGCAACTGCTCGAGCGGCGGCTTGGGCTTGTCCTCCTCCTCGGCCCAGGGCTCGATCGCCGGCGAGGTGTCGGGCGCGGCCGCGAGCAGCACTGCGGGCACCGCGAAGTAGAGCGCGAGGTAGCGTGCCTCGGCGTCGTCGGCCGGCGTCGCGAAGTGGGTCGCCAGGTGCGCCGACATGGCTTCGAGATCGCCCATCGCGCGGGCCTCGGCGGCCTTCAGCAGATCGGCCAGCTCGTCGTGGAAGGCTTGCAGCGCGCTGTCGGCGGTCACGTAGACCGGGCGTCGGGCGTAGCGCACCTTCTCGTAGAGCGTGAAGAACTCCTTCTCCTCGCCGGGGCGGGCCACGAAGTGATTCTTGGCGAGCAGGGCCGACGGTCCCTTGGCCCACAGCTCGGGGAAGTCGTACAGGTTGTGCGCCTGCTGCAGGTAGAAGGCCGTCGGCGCGACGTAGAGGGCGCCCTCGGCGACGAAGGCGAGGTGATCCCCGCGCGGCGACCAGACCGGATCGCGGGCGCCCGGGACCGGCAGGGCGAGCGGCTTCCACGTCGCGCCGGGCGCGCGGAGACGCTGCCGAGCGCCGTCGGCGCCTTGGCCGAGCGTGAGGATCTGGTTTGCGGAGTATCCGTTCGCCGAGATGCCCTCGCCGGGTGAGGCCTGTGGCGCGTGCCGTGCGTAGCGCTTGGGCAAGGCTTCGAGGCAGGCATCCGTGCGCCACAGCTTGGGGTCGATGTCTTCGCAGCCCTGGGCGCCTTCACCCAACGCGGCCAGCGCCTGGCCGTAGTCGCGATCCCACGCAGCGCGGGTGTCATGACTCACCGCTCCGCCCGGCGTCTCACAGGTCCACGACAGGCTCAGGCCATCGCCCGACCACCCAGGGCGGCGGCACGCGGCGCCCTCGGGCGACAGGCGACCCTGGTGGCGCCCCTTGACCGACGTGAACCAGACCTCGGGGCGCCCGCCGACCATGCGGGTGTAGGCGATCTTCTCGTAGAGGCTGACCTGTGAACCCCCCGGGCCGCCGCAGGCGTCGTCGATGACCGCGAACAGCTTGAATCGGATCGGGGCCTCGGCGGGCTCGAACGCGTCCTCGGGCAGGTGAGTGATCTGGGTTGGCGCCTTACCGTCGCCCGCCATGGTCCACAGGTCGTAGCCCGTCTTGCCGCGGTTGCTGCTCCAGAGGATGCTCTGCCCGTCGCGGGCGACGACGGGATCGCGGTCGTCGGCCGGATCGTCGGTGAGGCGCGCGAGGGCCGTGCCGTCCGCGTTCACGCGGTACAGGTCACCGGCGCCGGGTGGGCCGGCCCGGAAGACCAGCCAGCGGCCATCGGGGCTGAACGCGGGCGCGGTGGCTCCGAGCGAGGCGTCGGTGAGGCGCTTGGGCGCGCCGATGGGCTCCGGGGCGGCGTCGGCCGACGCGGCGGCGAACAGGGGCAGCGCGAGGACGAGCGTGCGCATCATGGCCAGGGCTCCAGGGTCAGGGCGCGGCCGTCGAGGCGGGCGCGGCGAGGTCCGACGGGTGTCGTGACGCAGGGGGCGATCGGGTCGCAGAAGGGGGCACAGGGCACGGGCGCGCGGGCCCGGCCGCCGAAGCCGAAACCGTTCCAGCGATAGGCGCTCAGCGCGCAGCCGCCGGGGGTGGTCTCGAGGGCGAAGAGTGTCGCGATCGGCGTACTTGCGTCCACGCGAAGGTCCCGCAGCGGGCGCCCGAGCGCGCTGCCACGCCAACGCTCGTAGAGTGCGGCGCCGCGCGCGTCCAACACCCAGACGGTGCGATGAGGCTCTGGCTCGGCGTGCCGGGGCGTGGTGCTCCAGATGCCCAGCACGACCTCGTCCTCGCCATCGCCATCGAGGTCGCCCGCGTGCAGTCCCCACGCGCGGTAGGTGGGGCTGATCCACTCGCCGCCGGCGCGAATCACGCGCAGGAAGCCACGGTCGTCGCCTCGCACGGCGCCGCCCGTCCGGTGCAGCTCGACGCGCACGGGGGCGGCGTCGGCGTCGAGGCGCGCGGTGAGCACCAGCGGGGCGAGCAGGACGAGGGCGGCGAGCATCGGGCGGCAGGGTAGTCGCTGGACGCCGACGCGGGAAGGGGCCTCGGGTGCGCAGCCGGTCGGCGAGTGTCGGGGTGACCGAGGTGGTCGCCGCCCCGACGGAGAGGCGCGCGCGTCGCGAGTCGATCGAGTGGCCCGTTTGATCCGTTGTCGGGGGCGGCGCCACGCTGGCCGCGGAGGTGGTCGATGGTCCTCGGGCTGCTCCTCGCGCTCACGGTCACGGTCGGGCCCGACCTGGCGACGACGGGCTCGCCGGCCGCCGCGGTGGCTGCTTGGCGCGCAACGTACGCGGCGCCCGCGCAGATCGCGAAGGGCGACGTGCCGGCCTCGCTCCACCTGCGGATCACGGCGCTGGAGCTGCCGCCGTTGGGCGGCCTGGGCGCCGGGTTGGCGGTCTTCGTGAGGTCCCAGATCGAGGTAGGTTGGCGGGCCGAGGTCGTCCTCGACGCGGCGGACGCGTCGGGGCGCCGTACGCTTCGCTTGACCCGCGTCCACGCGCGGTGGGGCCAGCGCTGGACCAACCTGCTCAGCGCGCGACCGGCTGCCTGCCCGACGGGCGGGCCGGGGCGGTGCTTCGTGGCCATCGGGGACGCACCGATCCCCGTCGAGCTGGGCCTGTCGGCGGCGCTGTCGCTGACGCCCTATGTGGCGCTGCGCGTGGACGGGCCGCGCGCCTTCGCCGACGTGCTGCTCGTGGCCGGCGCCGGCGCGGGCGACACCCTGGGCGCCGCGCCGCCCTCGTCCTCTCCCGGCGCCGCGGCGC
>CALBMW010000442.1 GCA_937896275.1 uncultured Myxococcales bacterium | reverse complement strand
GACCGGTGGAGAGCCGGGCGTGGGGGGAGAGCCGGGCGCGGGCGGTGAGCCGGGCGCGGGCGGTGAGCCGGGCGCGGGCGGTGAGCCGGGCGTGCCCGAGGACTGCCCGCCGGCCCTCGCGGGCCGCGTCGGGGTGCAGGTCGTCGACGTCAACGGCGATCCGCTCGAGCCGGGTGACGTGGTCGAGGTGACCGTCGAGATCAGCGCGGACGCAGCGGGGGGCGGGCCGGCCTGGCTGAGCCTTCAGCACGGCAACCTGGAGTTGGACGAGCCGGTGGTCGTGCAGGTCGAGGGCGGCCCGGCCACCGTCGCCCAGGACGGGACCTCCCTGCTCGTGAGCCTCGACGCGCTGAGCGCCACCACCCTGCGCTACTCGGCCACCGTCCGCGGGCTCGACGCGCTGATGGCCCTGTTTGCCACGCTGCAGCGCACCGAGACGGGCTGCGCCAACCCCGGAGGCCGGGCCGGGGCGCTGCTCCAACTCATCGGTGGCAGCGGCAAGACGCCCGTGTGCATCGACCTGGCCGACTTCTCCTCGCTGCAGATCGCGCCCCGGGTGCCGCTGCGCAACACCGACGCCTACCGTCAGGCCAACGGCGTGCGGGATGACCTGATCGCCGACGACTTCATCTTCTGCCCGGAGGCCCCGACCATCGTGCACAGCGCCGAGTTCTGCGCGGTGCGCCACGCGGGCCTGAGCGTCGCCCTCGCGGGCTCCCACCGCGCCGACGGAGCGTGGGAGGTCGACGACTTCGCGCTCTTCGAGGTGCTGCGGGGCGACGAGACCCTCGCTGAGGGCGCCACCAGCCAGCGCCACCCCGGCGGGGACACCTTCTGGTGCGGCGAGACCGCCACGTTGATGTGCACCGAGGGCTGCACCGCCACGCTCAACCGCGACGGTGCCCCCATCGACGCCCTGGCTGTGGTCGAGGCCACCGGGCCCAACGCCCGCCAGCACCAGGACGGCGCGGTTCGAATCGACGGCCTCTTGCCCGAGGACGAGGCCCCCTTCCAGCTGCGCGTGACCACCCTCGACGTGGGGGTCGAGGGCACCATCACCCCGGCCCTCTACCTGGTGATTCGGCGCGACTAGCGCAGCCGACCCCGGATCCGCGTCGGAGGGAGCGCGCCTCGTTCCGACGCGGTAACCGCGGGTGCAGCCGCGCTCGCGCTACGTCGCGGGAACCCCCAGCGCCCCACCGAAGGCGCTCGAGAAACGCGATGCACGTCCAAAGATCCGCACGATCGTGTGGGGCGCGCCGCGCGCCGCGGTCGGCCGATCCGGAGGTCGCTGGGCTGTCGAGGCGCCCCGCATGGCCCCCCGACGCCGCGCCCGACCCTCGGCGCCGCGCTCGCTCGAACACCCGTGACGCGTGCCGCGCGCGACGGCGTGCTTCTTGCCCCATCCGCCGTGCGGCGGCAACGGGCAAGCTGCAAGGGGCCCGCGCATGGTCGAGGACGGCGCACCGCTCCGAAGAACACTGACGATCACGGGCCTCGCGGGGCTCGCAGCGTGGCTCACGTTGCAGTGCGGCCCCCCAGACGACCCGGGTCCGATCGATGACGACGCGGCGTCCAGGCGCCCGGACATCGCCCCTGCCGGTCGAGTCGAGGCGTCGTGTGCCGTGGGGCTGGGGGCGTGCCGCGGCGTCGGCCGATGGACGACCGAAGCCGACGGGGTGCTTCGCTGTGACGCCGTCTCCGGATCGCCCACGGAGACGCACGACCGCTGCGATGCCGTCGACGATGACTGCGACGGTGAAGTCGACGACGAGTGCCCGGTGGCCTACGCGGACCTGAGCGCCGGCACCGTCGACGTGTGCGCGCTCACGGTCGACGGCAAGCTGCGCTGCTGGGGCCCCGGCTGGATCGAGCCCCCCGCGCCCGAGGGGCGCTTCGCGCAGGTGAGCCTCGCCGAGCTGCACGCCTGCGCGCTGCGTGACGATGGGCGCGCGGTCTGTTGGGGCGCGGACGACCGCGGGCAGGCGACCGCGCCAGACGGGATCTTCACACAGGTCAGCACCGGCGGGGCCAGCGGCACCCTGGGGGTCTACCTGGCCGGCCACAGCTGCGGCCTGCGCCCGGACGGCGAGATCATCTGTTGGGGCAACGACGACGCGGGCCAGTCGAGCCCGCCCGCTGGGCGCTTCGTGCAGGTCAGCGCGGGAGGCACGCACGGGTGCGGGCTGCGTCCCGGAGGCGAGGTCGCGTGCTGGGGCGCCATCGCCGACCCCCCCGAGCGCCCCTTCGTGCAGGTGGCGGCCAGCGTGTCCTTCGCCTGCGGTCTGCGCTCCGCCGGCGCCGTCGAGTGTTGGGGGCGCTTGGGCTGGACACCGCCCGATCTGCGGTTCGAGCAGATCGCGGTCAGCCCGAGCGGGGGCTGCGGCATCCTGCTGGACCAGACGGCGACCTGCTGGGGTGCCCTCGGCGCGCCGCCGCCGGAGCGGCTGTTGCGCGTCAGCGTCAGCCTCGGCGAAGCGTGCGGGATCACGACCCTGGGCCAGGTCCGGTGCTGGGGCGATCTCGACGCACCGCTCACCCCGACGGCGCCACCACGGCTGAAGCGGCTCGTGCAGGTGACCTCGGGCTCGCACCACGCCTGCGCCCTCGACCAAGACGGCGCCGTCACCTGCTGGGGCCTCGACACCCACGGCCAGTCGCTGCCCCCGCGGACCCCGCTCACGCTGATCAGCGCGAGCGGCGCTCACACGTGCGGGCTCGACGCTGAGGGCGCGGTGCACTGCTGGGGCGACGACGCCTTCGGGCAGCTCGACGTGCCCCCCGGGCGCTTCGTCGCGCTCGCCGCCGGCGGCGCCCACACCTGCGCCCTCGACGTCGACCGCCGGGTGCGCTGCTGGGGTCGAGGCGACCTGGGCCAGCTTCGCGCCCCGGCGGGCGCTTTTGACGCGATCAGCGCCGGCATGGCCCACACGTGCGCGCTGCGTCGCGGCCAGCCCGCGATCTGCTGGGGGTGGCACGACGCGGGCCAGTGCGACGCCCCGCCCGTCGACCTGCTGAGCGTGAGCGCCGGCGCGGAGCACACCTGCGGGATCGCCATCGACGGCGGCCTGCACTGCTGGGGTTCGCCTCGAAGCGGTGAGACCGAGGCCCCGCCGGGCTCCTTTGGCAGCGTCAGCGCCGGCCTCCGATACACCTGCGGCGTGCGGGACGACGACGTCGTGGTGTGCTGGGGCGCGGGGCGGTCGAGCCCGTGGAGCCCGGTCGAGTGGGCGCAGGAAGTGGTCACGGGGGCCGAGCACGCCTGCGGTCGGACCGCAGGAGGCTATGTGCGGTGCTGGGACGTCCACGCGCCGGGCGCGCCGGTCAGCCCTCAGCCGAGCTTCGTGCAAGTGGCCCTGGGTTCCTTCCACACCTGCGGCCTGCGGAGCGACGGACGCGTGGCCTGCTGGGGGGACGGGGATCCATCCCTCTGGGTGGCGCCCGACGGGAGGTTCGACCGGATCGCCGTCGGGCGAGACCAGACCTGCGGGATCCGCCGGGATGGCCACCTGGCATGCTGGGGCGGCGTCATGGGCGCGCCCGCCGCCCCGCCCCAAGGGCGCTTCACGCAGCTCGACATCGGTTGGGACCACGCCTGCGCGCTGACCCAGGATGGGCGCGTCGTGTGCTGGGCCGCCGACGCGCCCCTGGAGCCTCCGAGCTGCATGTTCTCGAGCATCACCGTCGGCTTCGGGCACGCCTGCGGGCTGCGTCCCGACGGCGCTGCGTCCTGCTGGGGCGACGGGTCCAGCGGGCAAACGGCCGCACCCGAGGGTGCCTTCGTGGCGCTCGCGGCGGGCGGCGCGCACACGTGCGGCCTGCGCGGGGACGGCTCGGTGGAGTGCTGGGGCCGGGACCGCAAGGGAGAGACCCGTCCGCCGAGCGGCCCCTTCAGCGCGGTCGTCGCGAGTATGAACAGCACCTGCGGCCTCCGCGACGACGGCAGCGCGGCGTGCTGGGGCGATTTGGGCCCGCACCGCAAGCCGACGCCGCTGGGCACGTTCAGCGCGCTCACGATGAACCGGACCCATCACCGGCATCTCGCCTGCGGCCTGCGCGCGAACGGCCTCCTCGCCTGCTGGTAGGGGGGCTCCCGCGTGTGGGCGAGGCGCTGGGCGAGGTGCCAGGCACTTCTTCCGGGTCCTGGGCGAGGTGCTGGGCGAGGTGCCAGGCACTTCTTCCGGGTCCAGGGCGAGGTGCTTCTGGGGCGAGGTGCCTGGCACTTCTTCTGCAGCGCGGACCAAGCCGGACCGCGGCTTGAATCGGGCGGGGCGACGTGCTTCGATGCGCCACCTGAATCGGAGGACACGATGCGCACTCTCGTTTGTTTGGCCGCTCTGCTCGTCTCAACCCCCGCGTTCGCGGCGCTCAACGTCTACCTGACCCTGACCGGCGGCCTCGAGGGTACGGTCGAGGTCGCGGAGGTCCGGCAAGACGTGGCCTCCCCCCGCGACGCTGCCAGCGGCCTGCCGACGGGCAAGCGGCAGCACAAGCCCATCTACGTCACGCTGAACCTGGACAAGTCGAGTCCGCTGCTGAGGGGCCTCGCCCAAGGCGCGACCGTCACGGAGGCGCAGTTTGGCCGGTCCGGCGGGGACTCCGTGACCCTCAAGAAGGGCTACATCACCGCCCGGAGGGCAGGCGCCGATGGGCGCGTGCACGTGGTCGTCCGGTTCGAGGACGGGCGCTGGAGGGCGCTCGCCGACCGCGTCCGCGACGCCGGTAGGGCGCCCGCCGCGAACACCGCGCGGCCTCCCGGGGGCAGGTAGGTCCGCCGAGATATCGCCCGCGGACGGGCGCCCGCGCGCGCCCCGGGGGGAGAGCCCGCCGCGCTCAGCCGTCCAGAAGCGCGATGAGGATGTCGGCCTGGAACTCCGCGTCCGCCAACGCGTCGTGCACCTTCTCCGGCGCCGGCGGCACCAGCGCGGGGTAGAGCGCCAGCAGCCGCTCCTTGTTGCACTGCTTCCAGGGCAGCTGGTGGCGCCCCATCATCAACGCCTTCGTGTCCAGTGCGTTGTAACCAAAGGGGTTCTCCATCTGCGCCCAGGCGAAGTACCAAGCGACGAACATCCAATCGAAGGGCGCGTTGTGGCCCACGAACAGTGGACGCTCGCCCGGCTTCAGGTGGTCCTTCAGCCAATCGGCGATGGCCAGCATCACGGCGCGGGCGGGCCGACCGTGGGCGCGCAGGTGGGCCTCACTCAGCCCGTGGATCGACATCGCGTGGGGGTCGAAGCCGTCGAACTCGGGGACGATCTCGAAGTAGAAGGTGTCGCCGCGCACATGGCGACCGTCGACGAAGCGCACCTCGACGCCCCCCACCGACACCATGTTGAAGATGCCCGGCACGGGCCCGCTCGCCTCGAGGTCGACGCACACGTACACCGTGCGCCCGTCGTGGGGGACCGCCATCGATCAGCCCCCCGCCAGGGTCGTGAGGCCCCTCTTCAGCGCCTCGACCGAGGCCGGCGTGAAGAAGTAGGGGTACTTCGGGTGACCGCTGTTGAGATCCTCGCGCACCGTCCCGTCGGGCAGCATGAAGAAGACGCGCGGCACGTAGCCGCCGTACTTGTCGTTGAGCGCCTGGAGCCAAGGCGCGCGATCGTCGTTGCTGTGGCGGACCATCACCACCTTCTCCGCCAGCGCGACCACGTCGGGCCGAGCGAAGACGGGGGCCAGCTCGCGGCAGCGCGGGCACCAGTCGGCGTACACCACCAGGCAGAGCGGCTTGCTCTCGGCCTTGGCGAGGGCGCTGCCCTCCTCCCACGTCTTCCACTGCACCGGACCGTCCCACTCGATGTGGGCGCCGGCGGCGTGGCCGCGTGGCGCGGGCGCCTTCGGGGGCGCGACGGCCTCCACCTGCGCCCCCCCGACCTGCGCCCCCCCTACCTGGGCCGCCGCGCTCTTGGGCGGCCCTCCGTCGCGGGGCACGGGCGGCTTCGTGGCGTCCGCAACCTGGTCGGGGGTGGGCTGAACCTTGATGCAGGCCGGTGCCCCGAGGAGCCCCGCGGCGAGGGCGATCGCGATCGGCAGTGTCTTCATGATTCCTTCGTGAGCAGCGCGTCGGAGAGGGTGAGGAGCGCCTCCATCTCGCTGGCGCCCTCGGGCAGGCCGGGCAGGATCCAGGCGAAGCCGTCGATGCCCGCGCGTTGGCGCAGCTCCGCAGCGAGCGCGGCGTGCTGGGCGACCGTGCGCGCCTCGGTGACCGCGAGCTCCTGCAGGCGCCCGAGGGCGGCGCGAGCGGCGGCGGGCGCGTCCGCGGGCAGCAGATCCTCGGTCGGCATCGGGCGGTGCCGTGCCCACGCCAGGCTACGGTTGAGGACGTAGCCCAGCAGGTTCAGGCCCAGCTCGTCGCGGGTCTTGACCTCGAAGTAGCGCGCCTCGCTCACCGCCTCTTGCTCGGGCGAGGTGACCAGCAGGAAGCCGACGTCGTCGCGCGCGAAGAAGGCCTTCATCTCAGCCTGATTGTGGTTCAGGTGGCCCAACAGGTTGCCGAACAGCTCGAAGAACTGCTGCAGTTCGCGGCGGGTGCTCTCACCGAAGGCCACGTCCATCACCGCCTCCAGCAGGCGCTGGGCCACCCGCCGAATCATGCTGCCCTCGCCGGGCAGGAAGAGGTGGAAGACGCGCCCGTCGAGGAAGGCGCCTACACGGTTGGGGGCGTCGAGGAAGCGCAGGGCGTTGCGCGAGGGGGGCGTGTCGAGCACCACCAGGTCATAGGTGTCGTCGAGCACGAATTGATGCAACGCCTCGACCGCCGTGTACTCCTGCATGCCCGCGATCATCGCGGTGACGTTCTTGTAGATCGGGTTGTCGAGCAGGTTGCGCGCGTCGTCAGCCGACCGCGAGAAGCCGTTGACCACCTTGTCGCTCACGAGCTGTGGATCGAGCATCCACGCGGACAGCGAGCCCTGCCCGTCGATGCCGGCCATCACCTGGCGTTCGATCGGCAGCGGCACCGGCTCGGTCGGGTTGCGCGAGACCCCCAGCGTCTCGGCCAGGCGGCGACTGGGATCGATCGTCACGACCAGCACCCGCCGCCCCATCCGCGCCGCGCCAATGGCCAGCGAGGCCGAGACCGTGGTCTTGCCCACGCCGCCCGCGCCGCAGCACACGATGACCCGCATCCGCCGCAGCAGATCGGCGATGGGCGAGTCGAAGGCGTCCTTCATGGCTCCCCCCGCATCGCGTGCGTGAGCGCCTCGGTCAGCCCCGGCACGGGGTTGGGCGAACTCGCGGCGTAGATCTCGGGCAGCGTGACGACCGGCACGTGCACCGCGCCGAGCAGGCGCTGGGTGGCCTGGTGCGCCGCCCCGATGCGCGCGAACTCGAGCTGCCCGTGCATGGGGTGCGCGGCCAGCACCTGCTCGAGGGCTACCCGCTCGGCCGCGGTGAAGGGATCCTGCGGGTAGCGATTGAGCAGCACCCCGCCCGCCGAGATTCGCGTCTCTTTCAGGCCCTCGAGCAGCTCGATGGCCTCGGTGACGGGGAGCTGCTCAGGCAGCGTGACCACCCAGGCCTCGCCCACCCGCGGATCGTTGAGGTAGGTCTGGCCCTCGCGCATGGCGCGAGCGATGGGGCCGCCCGGGATCAGGCGCAGCAGGATGTCGGGCAGGCCGGTGAGCGCCAGCGTATGCCCGGTCGCGGGCATGTCGATGATGACCAGGTCGTGCTCGGGCTGTCCGCCACGGCGACGCGCCCGAAGCAGCGTGAGCAGGTGGTAGAAGATGCCCATCTCGTGGAACGAGGGCGCGGCGGTCAGGAACTTGTCGACCGCCTTCGACCGCAGGGCCGCGCGCACCAGGGCGCCGGGCAGGGCCTCGCTGAGGAACAGCTCGTGGCCGGTGCGGGCCCAGAGGTGCGCCACGCGCAGGTTGGCGCCCACGTCGACCGGACGGTGGCTGATGGTCTCGAGGCCGAAGCGACGCCCGATCGCGGAGTAGCCCCCCTCGGGATCACCGATCTCGGTCAGCAGCACGCGCTTGCCCGCCGCCGCGACGGCCCGCGCCAGCGCGCAGGCCACCGACGTGCGGCCCACGCCGCCCTTGCCCGTGATGAGCACGATGCGCCGTTCCAAGAAGTGCACCCAAGGCCCCCGGTGGTCGGACAGGGGTCGCAGTATACCGAGTCGCCCCCTGAGGTGAAGCGCGCCGTCACGGCCCCCCGCGCGGGCCACGCGAGCCATGTTTGGTGTCGGCGTCCCCGCCGTGCTACCCGTGAGTAGAATTGACACAGACCACGCGCTCGGAGGCTCACCGTCATGTTGCAGATTCCGCCCTTCATCGAGCAGAACGCCGTGACCCGCCTCCTGCCGCTGACGGCCCAGCGCCGCTTCGAGCAATACGTCGGCCACATCAACGCCATGCTGGCCGTTCAGAACCCGCAGGTGATGCTCCGCATGGCCCCCTCGGCCCTGCGCGGGCTGTTCATGCGGGTGGGGCAGCAGGGCAAGCCGGTCAGCATGCGGGCCCACCACCGGGCCCACTTCGACTTCACGTACCCCAGCGACCACCCCGAGATGCTTGCCCTCTACGAGAAGGCCAAGAAGCTGCAGTGGAACGGCAGCACCGATCTGGCCTGGGGCACCTCGGTCGATCCGCTCAACCCCGAGGTGCCGCTGCTGGGCGCGGACTTCATCGACTGGCAGCTCTTCGCCGACATTGGCATGAAGCTCAACGAGCGCGAGCGGCGCGACCTGCTGTGGCGGGTGGCCGCCTGGATGCTGAGCCAGTTCCTGCACGGCGAGCAGGGTGCCCTCCTGGCGGCCGCGCAGGTGACCGAGGCGACCCAGTTCTTCGACGGCAAGTACTTCGGGGCGACGCAGGTCATGGACGAGGCGCGCCACGTCGAGGTCTTCCACCGCTACCTCGAGACGAAGCTCGAGAAGCGCTACGTCATCAACGACAACCTCTTCACCATCATCGACAGCCTGATGACCGACGGGCGCTGGGACATGAAGTTCCTGGGCATGCAGATCCTGGTCGAGGGGCTGGCGCTGGGGGCCTTCACCACGCTCCACAAGATGACCAGCGAGCCGCTGCTGCGCGATCTGCTCCGGCGGGTCATCCAGGACGAGGCGCGCCACGTGCGCTACGGCATCCTGGCGCTGCAGGATCTGTACACGCGACAGCTGACCGAGCGGGAGCGAGCCGAGCGCGAGGACTGGGCCTTCGAGGTGGTCGTCCTGATGCGCAACCGCTTCCTCGCGCACGAGTTGTACGAGGAGGGCTTCGCTCACCAGTGCAGCGTGCGCCAATGGAACAGCTTCATGAACAGGTCGCCCGGCATGGCCATCTTCCGGCGGGTGATGTTCCAGCGCCTGGTGCCCAACCTGCGCGCCATCGGGCTGCTCACCGACCGCGTGAGGCCCAAGTACGAGGCGATGGGGCTCGGCCCCTACATCGGCCTCGAGTCCTCCGACCGTCTGTCGGACGAAGCCATCCTCGCGGCTTGATGGCGTCGCATGGCGCGCGAGACTGGCGCGAAGCCGACGGTGGGGTTGTAATGGACCCGCGGCGTGATGCCGCCGCGATGAGTGCATGACACCTGATCCCGACCGATATGCCGTGCGCATCCGGCGGCCGCCGGACGGCTCGGCCGACGCCATCGCCGAGCTGGCGCTGATGATCGCCCCGATCATCGGCCGGGACGCCGACGTGCTGGCCGACGAGCTGGCCTGGGGCCCGGTGGTCGTCGCGACCGACGTGGACCTCGCCGAGGCCGAGCAGCTGGTCGGCGTGTTCGCGAACCTCGGGGCGCTGGCCGAGGCGGTGACCTCCCAGGGTGAGGAGGACGGCGCCCGGCCGCTCTTCGGGGGGGCCTCGATCGAGGGCATCGACAGCGGATGGCGGCGCGTGGTGACCCGGCCCAAGGGGGCCTTGCCTACGCCGGGCGAGCCGGGCGCGAGCGGCGAGGCGACGCCCCGGCGCGGCACGCAGCCCTTCGACGTCGGCGCGCTCCACGCGCTGGTGCGCGAGCGCGGTGCGGTGCCCACGCGACGGACGGGCCCCCAGCCACCCGCCGAGACGCTTCAGATGGACGCGCGAGCCATCTCGGCCCGCCTGGTGGCGGAGGCCGATCCGCCCCCTGCCGACGCGACGCGACCCTTCGACGGACGCCTGCTGAAGGCTGCGCTGGACGCCGGGCGACGCGGAGCCGCGACGGGCACAATCGAGGCGGCGCCGCTGGGAGAGGCCCCCCCCCGCGTCCTGACTCCCAGCGCGGCGCCCCCGCCGATGGGCCTGCCGCTGCCCCTGCCGGGTCGACCGCCGCAGCCGACGCCGGAGCCGGCGCCGCCCCCATCGGGCGAGGCGTCCACCCAACGTCTGGACCTGGCCCTGCTGAGTCAGCGCCTGGGCGCCGCGGGCGGCGCGACGCAACGGATCCCCGTGATGGCGACGCCGACCCCGGACGGCGATCGGCCGCTCGGCCCCGGCGACGACCTGCCCACACGCGGACTACGGCGCGGCGTCGACCTGCCGAGCGTCGACGACCCCCCGACCCGCCCGCTGGAGCGCGGCGATGACCTGCCCACGCTCGGCATGCGGCGCGGCGTCGATCTGCCAAGCGGCGACGGGGCCCCGACGCGCCCGCTCGAGCGCGGCGACGACTTGCCGACGCGGCCGATGGAGCGGGGCGACGATCTGCCGACCGGTCCGCTGGAGCACGTGGGCGAGAACACTCGCCCCTTCGAGCGCTCGGACGGCAACGCGGCCACGGCGCCCCACGAGCGGAGCGACGCCACCCATCCCTTCCAGCGCGCGCGCCGGATGACGCGCCCCCAGCCGGGGGTGCCGCTGGCTGCACACCCGCTCGCGGTCTCGAGCAACGCGTCGCCGCCTGACGAGGACACGCGGGAGTTCGTGCGGCAGCGCCTGCACCACGCGCTCGAGACGGGTAGCTTCGGCAGCGTGCAGGCGGGCCCGCTCATCTTCCGCCTCGACGCGCCCGAGCCGCTGCCCACCGAGACTGGATCGATCCCGCAGATGGCCAGCCTGACCCCGCTCACCCAGGAGCTGGCGGCGGTCCTCGCGGCGGACATCGCGCTGGGCGCGGCGCGCGCGGGCGTTTACCGACTGCCGGGTCACCGCGCCAGCATCACCGAGCTGCCGACCGAGCCCCCCGCGCCGCGCCCGAACCCGCGCCCCGAGCCGGCGCGCGTGGCGCCAGCGACCGAAGTGCCCCCGCG